>NZ_JBHXJG010000049.1:0-35003 GCF_042723425.1 Streptomyces sp. NPDC058375
GGCCCCGGGATGTGTGGGGTGGATCAGGCGGTGGTGTCGCGGCGACGGCGCGCCGCGATCACGACACCGGCGCCGGCCGCCACGACGACGCCGGAGGCGGCGATCAGAGCGCCGGTCGGGACGTCGGAGCCGGTGGCCGCCAGGGAGCCGGAGCCGCCGACCGAACCGCCGGTGGAGCCGCCGCCGACCGTGCCGCCGCCGGTGGTGGAACCGCCGGTGGAGCCCGAACCGCCGGTGGTGGAACCGCCGGTGGAATCGCCCGGGAGCTGGGCGTTCTTGTCGATGGAGACCGCGACGTTCAGCGCGTCGAGCTCCTCGCCCTTCTTGTAGAAGCCGCCGAACGCCTTGGCGCCGTCCGCGGTGAGCGTCGCCGGGATGTTCTTGAGGTTCACGATGCCGCGGTCGGCGGCGAGCGCGCCGGCGGGCACCTTCAGGTCGGCCAGGGACAGGGCGGTGAACTTGCTGACCTTGCCGGTCGTCTGGTTCTTGGAGGAGACGTCGGCGAGGAGCGTGCCGGAGGTGCCCGCGATGTCGACCTTCAGGTTGCTGAGGGACAGGTCGAGGAGGTGCTCGCCCTGGGTCTCGTGGCCGAGGAAGCGCACCTTGCCCTTGAACGCGGCGTCGAGGGTGTTCTTGTCGGCGTCGAGGAGGCCGGTCGCCTTGGTGAAGCGGTAGCCCTCGGCGTTGGCGGACGCACCGCCGCTCGTCTCGATCTTGCCGTGGGCGATGTTGCCGACGACGTACTTGCGGAACGCCTCCCTGACGCCCCAGTCGAGGGTGCCGTCGACGACCGGGCCGCTGACGGGCGCGGCGGTCTCGGAAGCGGTCGGGCTCGGGTCGGCGCTCGGGTCCTTCGACGGGTCCTCGCTCGGGTCCTTCGACGGGTCCTCGCTCGGGTCCTTGGAGGGGTCCTTGCTCGGGTCCTTGGACGGGTCCTTGCTGGGATCGTCCGACGGGTCCGGGCTCGGCGTCGCGGGCTTGACGGACAGCGTCGCCGGGTCGAGCTCCTCGCCCACCTTGTAGAAGCCGGCGAAGGCGTCCGCGCCGTCTGCGGTCAGCTTGGCCGGAATGTCGGAGAAGACCATCGCGCCGCCCGCGCCGCCGCCCCGCTTGGCGGCGGTCATGTCGAGCGCGGCGATGGGGGCGTCGTTCTTGGAGACGACGGTGCCGTCCTGCTTCTTGCTGGTGAAGTCGGCGGTGATGGTGCCGGTCTCGCGGCCGGTGCCGACCTTGATGTCGCTCAGCTTGACGTCGAGCACACCGTGGTGGCCCTCGAAGCGGACGCCACCCTGGAACGCGGTGTGCGAGGCGTGCGTCGCGGTGTCGTACGAGCCCTTGCCGTCGGTGAAGGTGAACACGCCGTTGCCGGCGGCCTGCTGGGCGCCGTCCGAGACGGTGATCTTGCCCTGCGCGATGGGGCTGACGACGTACTTGCGGAAGGACTCCTTGATGCCCCAGTCCAGCTTGCCGTCCACGAGCTCCAGCTTCGGAGCGGCGGTGGGCCCGGCTGCCGGGGATCCGGCGGCGACGGCCGGGAGGGCGAAGGCGGTGGCGCCGAGGGCGGCGGCCGTGGCGACGGCCGCGGCAAGGGCTATGGGGCGGCGCGTGGTTGCTGCCATGTCGGTGTGTCTCCTAGAGGGACAGGGGGCGGAAGAGAAGCGTGGGGGGAGGGGGGTGAGGATCCATAAGGCGTGCATGGGGGGCCGTCAGGAGGTCTGAGGTGCGTCGGAGCCGGTGGTGGCGTCGGAGTCGGGCCCCGGCGCGGCCCCCCGGCGGCGCAGGGCGAAGAACGCCGCTCCGGCCGCGGCGAGCAGCAGCGCACCGCCACCGATGGCCGCCCAGGTCCCGGCGCCCGGGCCGGAGTCGGAGGAGGCGGCCGCCGGTGCGGCGGAGGGCTCCTCGGCGGCCTTCTTCGTGGGTTCGGCGGCCACGGTCGGCTCGCTGCCGAGGTCGGGCAGCGCGGGCAGCTGGGCCTTCTCGTCGACGGCCACGGCGAGCGAGACCGGGTCCATCGCGGTGCCCGCCTTGTACATGGAGCCGAACGCCTTGGAGCCTTCGGCGGTGAGGGTGGCGGGGGCTTCGGTGAGGGCGGCGAGGCCGTCCTTCGGGGCGAAGTCCTCGGCCTCGAAGGTGACGATCGGGACGCCCTTGGTGGTCTTGCCCTCGCTGGTGACGTCGGCGGAGAGGGTGCCTTCGCCGTTGGTGACGGCGACGGTGACGGCGGCGAACTTCAGGTCGAGGTCGTGGGCGCCGGTGAAGCGGATGCTGCCGCTGAACTCCGCGTCCAGCGTCTCCTTCTTCGCGTCGTACGTCCCCCTGCCCTTCGGGAAGCGGAACAGGGCCCCGCCGTCCTGGGCGCCGTCGGCGAGCGTCCACTTGCCCTGGCCGATGGAGCCGGTGACGTACTCGCGGAAGGTGCGGCGCACGCCCCAGTCGACGGCGGCGTCCTCGAAGCGGCCCGCCTTCTCCTTGTCCTTCTTCTTCGCCTCGTCCTTCTTCTCGCCCTCGTCCTTCTTCTCGTCCGGGGTGGAAGGCTTCGGCTCGGCGGCGGCCTTGGTGTCGACGGAGAGGCTGACCGGGTCGAGCGGGGTGCCCTCGGTGTAGTAGCCGGCGAAGGCGGATGCGCCCTGGGCGGTCAGCGTGGTGGGGACGTTGGTGAGGGCGATGGGGGTGGAACCGCCCTTCATGTCGATCCCGCCGAGGCCGAGCGTGGCGAGCGGCACCTGGGAGCCGTTGGAGACCTTGCCGGTCCCCCGCTCCTTGCTGACCATGTCCGCGAAGAGCGTGCCGCTGCCGCCGTTGATCTTGACCGTGGGACGGCTGATCGTGAGGTCCAGCTCGTTGCTGCCGTCGGCCTTCTTGTGGCCGGTGAAATGGACTCCGCCCGAGAAGCCGGAGCTGAACACCCCGGAGTCCGGGTCGTAGGAGCCGGTCGCCGAGTGAAAGCGGAACTGGCTGCCGCCGACCGTGGCCGCGCCGCCGGTCAGGCTCCAGCTGCCGTTGGCGATGGGCCCGGTGACGTAGCTCTGGAAGGACGACTTGATGCCCCAGTCCAGCCGGCCGCCCTGCACCGTGCGGCTTGCCGCTTGCGCGGTGGCGGCGGGGAGCAGGGCTCCCAGCAGCACCGCGAGGAGCGCGACGGCGAGCGCGCGGGTGGATCTGGACGACGGCATGAGAGACCCTCCGAGGACTGGCTAGGCAGGTAAGGCTAACCTAAGGTATTCCCAGCCTGGGCCGGAACCCCTCCGGTACCTCCACCATCTCGACACATCCGAACCACCCGCCGCACGCCGCGGAATGACAGGACGGTGCCCCAGTGCGCATCTCGCAGGACTTCGCCCCGACGGGCCCGGCCGCCGGACGGGCGGTCCCCCGTCGCCCGGTCCGGGGCAGGGCTGCCGCCGCACTCACCGCCGCTGTCGCCTTCACCCTGGTCCTGACCGGCTGCGGCGGCGGGGGCGATTCCGCGCCGAAGTCCGCGGCCGCCAGGAGCTCCCCCGACGCGGACCGGGTCGAGCCGCTGGCGGCCCCGCCCGCACCGGAGTTGCCGGTGACGGTCGACTCGGCGGACGGCACGGAGGTCACGATCGACTCCACCGACCGGATCGTGCCGCTGACCGGGTCGCTGAGCGAGATCGTCTTCACGCTCGGCTTCGGCAAGCAGGTCGTCGCCCGGGACATCACCGCCACCTTCGAACAGGCTACGAGACTTCCGGTGGTGACCCGGGCCCACGACGTCTCGGCGGAGAGCGTGCTCTCCCTGAAGCCGACGATCGTCCTCGCCGACACCAGCACCGGACCGAGCGAGGCCATCGACCAGATCCGCGACGCGGGCATCCCGCTGCTCGTCGTCGAACCCGCCAAGGGGCTCGACGACGTCGGCCGCCGTATAGACACCGTCGCCGAGGCCCTCGGCGTGCCATCGGCCGGCGCCGAGCTGAAGGAGCGGACCGAGGAGCGGATCGCCACCGTCCAGAAGTCCATCCCGGCCCCCGAGGACGGCAAGAAGCCCCGGGTCGCCTTCCTCTATCTGCGCGGTTCGGCCTCCGTCTATCTGCTGGGCGGCGCGGAGTCCGGGGCCAGTTCGCTGCTGGAGGCGGCGGGCGCGGTCGACGCCGGCAAGGAATCCGGGCTGGACAAGGACTTCACCGCCATCACCAGCGAGGCGCTCGCCAAGGCCGCGCCGGACGCGATCCTCCTGATGACCAAGGGGTTCGAGTCGGTCGGCGGCATGGACGGACTGGTGAAGATCCCCGGCATCGCGGAGACCCCGGCCGGGATGGACCGCCGGATCGTCACGGTCGACGACGGGGTGCTGCTGAACTACGGGCCGCGCACCGACCGGGTGCTCACCGAGATCGTCGAGCAGCTGTACGCGAAGGACGGCACGGGCCAGTGACCACCTCGTACGAGGAACGCACCGGGTCCGTGGCGAAGTCCCCGGACGGGCCGGTGGCGGACACCGCCCCCAAGTCCCCCCGCAGCAAGGCGTACCTGCTCACCGCGGTGCTCTCGTTCGCCCTGCTCGCCGGCTGTCTGCTGTCCGCCGCGATCGGCGCGTACAACATTCCGCTCGGCGACGTCCTGTCCTCCGTGCAGCACCGGATCGGGCTCGGCGGCCAGGAGTTGGACCGCGTCGGCGAGAGCGTCCTGTGGAACGTGCGGCTCCCCCGGGTCGCCCTCGCGCTGCTCGTCGGCGCGTCGCTCGGCTGCGCCGGCGCCCTGATGCAGGGCGTGTTCGGCAACCCGCTGGCCGAGCCGGGCGTGATCGGGATCTCGGCGGGCGCGGCCGTGGGCGCGGTCGCCTCGATCGCGCTCGGCCTGACCTTCTTCGGCAACTGGACCATCACCGTCTTCGCGTTCATCGCGGGTCTCATCACGGTGCTGCTCGTCTACACTCTCTCGCGCTCCGGCGGCCGGACCGAGGTGGTGACGCTGATCCTCACCGGTATCGCCGTCAACGCCTTCGCGGGCGCGCTGATCGGCCTGTTCATCTTCTTCGCGGACAACGCGCAGATCACCCAGATCACCTTCTGGCAGCTCGGTTCGCTCTCCCAGGCGACCTGGCCCAAGGTGCTGGCCGTGCTGCCGTGCGCGCTGGCCGGGCTCCTCATCGCCCCCTTCTACGCCCGCAAGCTGGATCTGCTGGCCCTCGGCGAGCGACCCGCCCGGCACCTGGGCGTGGACGTGGAGCGGCTGCGGATCGTGCTGGTGCTGGTGGTGGCGCTGCTGACGGCCGCCGCGGTCGCCGTCGCCGGGATCATCTCGTTCGTCGGGCTGCTCGTCCCGCATCTGCTGCGGATGGCGAACGGCCCCGGTCACCGTTTCCTCGTCCCGGGCAGCGCGCTCGGCGGCGCCCTGGTCCTGGTGGCGGGCGACCTCGCGGCCCGGACCGTGGCGGCCCCGGCCGAACTGCCGCTCGGGGTGCTGACCGCGCTCTTCGGCAGCCCGTTCTTCTTCTGGCTGCTGCGCAGGACCCGTCGTAAGCAAGGTGGTTGGGCATGAGGACGCTGAAAGATCTGTTCGCGGTACGCACCCGGGAGCTGCCCTCGCCCGTCGCGCCCGGCTCCCCCGCCGTCGAGGCCGCCGGGCTCTCGGTCCGCCTCGGGCAGCGGCAGGTGCTGGACTCCGTCTGCCTGACCGCGCACGCGGGCGAGGTGGTCGCCCTGGTCGGACCGAACGGGGCCGGCAAGTCGACGCTGCTGGCCGCGCTCGCCGCCGATCTGGCCCCCGAGAGCGGTGAGGTGCGGATCGACGGCCGCCCGGCCACCGCGTGGTCCGCGCCCGAACTGGCGCTGCGCCGCTCGGTGCTGCCGCAGGCGGCCGTGCTGTCCTTCCCGTTCCCGGTGGAGGACGTCGTACGGATGGGGCGCGCGCCCTGGGCCGGTACGGAGCGGGAGGACGAGGACGACGCGGCGGTGGCCGCGGCGATGGCGGCCACCGAGGTGACCCGGTTCGCCGCCAGGCCGTTCTCCGCATTGTCCGGCGGTGAGCGGGCCCGGGTGGCGCTGGCCCGGGTGCTGGCGCAGCGCGCCCCGCTGATGCTGCTCGACGAGCCGACGGCCGCGCTGGACCTGCGTCACCAGGAGCTGGTGCTGCGGATCTGCCGGGAGCGGGCCGCCGCCGGTGACGCGGTGGTGGTCGTGCTGCACGATCTGGGTCTCGCCGCGGCGTACGCGGACCGGGCCGCCGTCCTGCACGAGGGGCGGATCGCGGAACTGGGCCCGCCCGAGGAGGTGTTCAGCGGCGAGCTGCTCGGCGAGGTCTACCGGCAGCCGGTGGAGGTCTTCCCCCACCCCCGTACGGGCACACCGCTGATCGTGCCGGTACGTCGGAACTGAGGCGGGCCCGGGGCGGGATCCGGCCGGCAGGTCACGGTGTGGACGCTGTATCCGGTCCCCGCCCGCACGCCCATCGCCGCCCCGGTAGGGTTTCGACGGTCAGTGCGGGCGACGGATGCAGAAGGCGCAGAAGCAACGGATGACGAGACACCCTGGGCTGGGCCGGCTGACGGCGGGGCTCGCGACGGCGACGGTGCTGTGCGTGACGGCGAGCGGCTGCGTGACGGTGCACGGGGAGCTGGAAGTGCTGCCCGGGGCGAAGAAGTCCGAGGCCGCCCAGGCGCTCGAGGACTTCACCGACGCCTACAACGCGGCGGACAAGGCATTCGATCCGGCGCTGGACGCGGACCGGGTGACGGGTTCGCTCGGCGCGATCAACCAGGCCGGGCTGAAGGCGCGGCAGACGTACAACCCCGACGGCAACAAGGCCCACAGGCCGCTGGTGCTGGACGACGCCACCTACGTCATCCCCAAGAAGGCGGGCTGGCCGCGCTGGTTCGTCGCGGACACCGACTCCAACCGGGACCAGGACGGCGGGAAGCTGGACACCCGCTGGCTGGTGGTGTTCGTCCGCACGGGCCCCGACGCGCTGTGGAAGGCGGCCTATCTCGGGGTCGTCCCGGCGTCCCAGGTACCTGAGTTCACCCTGGACGGGGACGGGCTCGCCTCCCCGGTGGAGCCTTCGGGCGACGAGCTGGCCGTGGCGCCCGCGGACCTGAGCTCCTCGTACGCCGGCTATCTGCAGAACGGCTCCCCGGACGTGTTCACGCCCTCCACCGCGACCTCGGGCTGGCGCGAGACGCGCCGCACCACACGGCGGGCGGGGTTCTCGTACCAGTACGTCGACCAGCCGCTGACGGGCGGCACGTTCGCACCGCTGGGGCTGCGCACCGAGGACGGCGGGGCGCTGGTCTTCTTCAACAGCAAGCACTTCGAGCGGCAGACCGCGGCGAAGGGGCTGCGGCCCGAGGTCACCGCGGACGTGAAGGCGCTGCTCACCGGCGAGGTGAACAGCAGCCTGACCAAGGAGCGGGTCTCCAGCCAGCTGGTGCACGTGCCGCCGCGCGCCGGGGCCGCCGGCTCCGGTGCGGAGACGGGCTCCGGCGGCAAGGTGCGGATGCTGAACCGGCTGCCGGGCCTGATCGCGGCGAAGGGCGAATAGCGCCTCCGCGACTCCGCACGGCAAGGCTCGGTGCCTCGCCCCAGCGGCTCCGCGCCTCGGCTCAGCGGCTCAGCGGCTCAGCGGCTCAGCGGCTCAGCGGCCAGGCGATCGCGTCGTGGTCCAGCTCGCTCTGCTCGGCGCTGCCCGCGTACCGCGCGCAGGCGTCGGTGAGCGTCTCCAGCAGGGTCAGCGGGTCGGGCAGCTCGTGCTCGGGGCCGCGCACCCAGCGGACGTCCAGCTCACCGGGGAGCCGGGCGGGCGGCAGCAGGACGTAGCTGCCCCGGCAGTGCCAGCGCAGGCCCGGATGGGCGTCCATGGTCTCGGGGTGGCAGTCCAGCTCGCAGGGCCACCACTCGTCCTCGTCCTCGGGGGTGCCGCGGGTGGCGGTGAAGAAGAGCATCCGGTCCTCGCCGGACTGGGCGACCGGGCCGACGTCGATACCCGCGTCGAGAAGCCGCTCCAGGGCGCTGCGGCCGGCGGTGAGCGGGACGTCCAGCACGTCGTGGATCATGCCGGTCGCGGTGATGAAGTTGGCCTGCGGCTGGCCGGCGGCCCAGCGCTCGATCTGGGCGCGGTCGGTGGTCGACTGCGTCTGCCAGGCGAAGGAGACGGGATGCCGGGCGGGGGTGGGACAGCCGATGCGTTCGCACGAACATCGGTATCCGAGGGGGTGGGCGGCGGGGGCGATCGGCATGCCCGCGTCGGCGACCGCCAGGAGCAGCGCGACTCTGGCCGGCTCCTCGCTCTCGGCCCCCGGTGATTTGGGACGTCGCCGCAGCCACTGGGAGATCCTGCTCTCTGTGCCGCGGAAACGGCCGGAATCGGCGCCCATCTATCCCCTCACCTCAGCAGTTCACCTCAGCGTTGCCTGTCCATGGTCGCACCATCCTGCGGTTCGGGTGGCCAGAGTTCACCAGCGGGGCCGTGTACCACTGCACCGAGTGAGCACCATCACGCCCGATGTCGCCACATATCGGATACGACGGCGGGTCCGGCGTCACGTTCGCGGGGCGAGCCCGCCGACCGCGTAGTCGACGATCTCGTCGGCGTACGCGTGGGTGAGCGGCAGGGTCCGGAGCAGCCAGCGGTGCATCAGCGGGCCGATGAGCAGCTCCAGGGCGATGCGGGGATCGACGTCGGCGCGTACGTGCCCGGCCTCCTGGGCGGCCCGCAGCCGTGTGACGTACAACGCGAGCTGCGGGTCGAGCAGCTTGTGGACGAATTCGGCGCCCAGCTTCGCGTCCACGATGCCTTCGGCGGTCAGCGCGCGGGTCGGGGCCTCCAGCGCCGGGTCGTTCAGCTCGTCGACGGTGGCCCGCAGCACCAGCTTGAGGTCGGCGACCAGGTCACCGGTGTCGGGGATGCCCTGGGCCGCCTCGCCGGACTGCGCTTGCCCACCGGACTCGGCCCCGGGCTCCTCGACGGTCCGCCCCGCCAGGTCCAGGAAGGCGTCCATCAGCACGGCGGCCTTCGAGGGCCACCAGCGGTAGATGGTCTGCTTGCCGACCCCGGCGCGGGCGGCGATACCCTCGATCGTCGTACGCCGGTATCCCACCTCCGTGACGAGGGCGAGGGCGGCATCGTGGATGGCGCGGCGGGAGCGGTCGCTGCGGCGGCTGGAGTCGGGAGCCTTGGTGGGTGCCATGCGGCCAATCTACCCCCGGCCGAGCCGATACGTTTCGTCTTGCGATGTTCCTGGTGATGTCCATCGTGGTGTCTGGTGATGTCCTTCGCGGTGTTCGGTAAACCACCCCATCGGTTCACTGCGGATCCGGCGCGCACGGCGCACCATGGGCTCACGCACAGACCGTGCGCATCCCACCGTTCCGCGGCCCCGGCCGCCGATCGCGAGGAGCCCGAGTTGAACCGTGACGCCACCCCTCGTCGCTACCTGATGTGCGCCCCGGCGCACTTCCGGGTCACCTACTCCATCAACCCGTGGATGGACCCGTCGAAACCCGTCGACCTGCCGCTGGCCCAGACCCAGTGGGAGGACCTGCGCGACCGCTACCGCTCCCTCGGCCACACCGTCGAGCTGCTCACCCCCCGTCCCGACCTGCCGGACATGGTCTTCGCCGCCAACGGTGCCACGGTGATCGGCGGCCGGGTGCTCGGCGCGCTGTTCGCGTACCGGGAGCGGTTCGAGGAGGCCGCGGCCCACCGGGACTGGTTCCTGGAGAACGGCTTCACCGACGTCCTGGAGCCGGAGCACGTCAACGAGGGCGAGGGGGACTTCGCCGTCACCGCCTCGTACCTCCTGGCCGGGCGCGGCTTCCGCTCCAGCCCGCTGTCCCACGCCGAGGCCCAGGAGTTCTTCGGGGAGCCGGTCATCGGGCTCGATCTGGTGGATCCGCGCTACTACCACCTGGACACCGCGCTGTGCGTCCTGGACGCGTCGGCAGACGAGATCATGTACTACCCGGACGCCTTCTCCCCCGGCAGCCGGGCGGTGCTGCGCCGGCTGTTCCCGGACGCGCTGCTGGCCGGTGAGGCGGACGCGGCGGCGTTCGGGCTCAACTCGGTGAGCGACGGGCGGCACGTGCTGCTGCCGCAGGGGGCGACGGGGCTGCTCGACCCGCTGCGGGACCGGGGCTTCGAGCCGATCCCGATGGACCTGGGCGAGCTGCTCAAGGGCGGCGGCAGCGTGAAGTGCTGTACGCAGGAGCTGCGGGCCTAGGCGGGGTCCTCCGGCGGCCAGGGTTCGCCCCAGGCGACGTCCCTGGCCGCCCGGTACAGCTCGCCGTGGCGCTTGCTCACCGTGGCGCGGGCCAGGCCCTCGTCCCGGGTGCACAGCTCCAGCTGGACCAGGCCCTTGCGGATCTGCGGCCTGCGGGTGATCCGGGCGGGCGCGGGGGCGGCGGGGAAGCGGGTGGCGACGACGTAACTGAACTTCTCGTCCTCGTGGCTCAGCGAGCCGCCCTTGACCTGCCGGTGCAGCGAGGAGCGGCTGACCCGGGCCGAGAAGTGGCACCAGTCGGCCCCGGTCTCGATGGGGCAGGCGGCGCTGTGCGGGCAGGGGGCCGCGATCCGCAGTCCGGCGGCGATCAGCCGGTCGCGGGCCTCGATGATCCGGGCGTAGCCGTCGGGGGTGCCGGGCTCCACGATCACCACGGCCTGCCCGGCCCCGGCGGCCGCGTCGACCAGTTCGGTCCTGGCGTCGGCGGTCAGCTCCTTGAGGACGTAGCTGACGGTGATCAGGTCGGCGGGGGCCAACTCCAGTGCCGCACCGATCCGGGCCTGCTCCCAGCGCGCGTCGCGGAGGGCCGGCACACCGGACGCCCCGGCCAGTTCGCGGCCGAGCGCGAGGGCCGGTTCGGCCCAGTCCAGGACGGTGGTGGCCGCCCCCTCCCAGGCCCCGGCCACCGCCCAGCTCGCCGCGCCCGTGCCGCCGCCGACGTCGGTGTGGGTGGCGGGCCTCCAGCCGGGCGCGGCCTCGACGAGGGCGTCGAGGGCGGAGCGTACGGCTTCGAAGGTGGCGGGCATCCGGTACGCGGCGTACGCGACGACGTCGGAGCGGTCCCGCAGGATCGGGGCGTTCGTCGGGGTCTCCCCGCGGTAGCTGGCGATCAGCCGGTCGACGGCCTGCTGGGCCTGCCTGGGCGGCAGTCCGTCGAGCAGGCCGGCCAGCGCCGCGCGCAGGGACTGTGCGGTGGGGAGGGTGACGTTCACCGCCGAATTGTAGGCGGAGGCGCCCCGTCGGCCGCATTCCGCTTCCGCCCGGGCCGGAAGGGGTACGCAGGCACGTGCGCGGGCGGCACGGGGGCCGGGACGGGCCCGCACCAAGGATCGCATCGAGGGTCCACGTAACCGGTACGGAACAGGAATCCGGCGAACTCCACTCCTCCGGAAGCCTGTTGCTACGCTGACCCGCGCGTGCACGGCACCAGATCAAGATGGTCCAGCGGGGGAGCCATGAGGCAGAAGATCGTGCGGCTGACGCTGGTCGGCGGGGTGGTCTTTCTCGCCCTGCTCCTCCTGCTGGCCACCTGCGGCGGCGACCCCGAGGACGACGCGAAGCAGGACGGCGCGGCCCCCGCCACGGCGAAGCCGGTGCGGCCGGGCGCGGGCCCGGTGACCCGGCTGACCGTGCCCCCGGAGTACGCGACGGACCGGGGCTGGGAGATCATCGGCTCCTCCCCCGATGTGGCCGTCTCCCATGCGACGGGCCTGCTGGCCTATCTGGAGCGGTCCGAGGAGAACCGCTACCGGCTGCGCACGGTCGACACGGCCACCGGGGAGCTGGGCTGGCGGGGCCAGGCCTGGACGCCACCGGACCCGCCGCACTACCCGAAGCTCGCCACGGTGGCCAAGGGCGACCGGCAGTTCTTCGTGACGTGGTCCTACGGGAAGGCCGGCGACGGGCTGTCACCGTCGAGCACCTTCCTCGCCCTCGATCTGTACGACGTGACGAACGGGAACCGGCAGCGCGTCGAGGTGCCGTGGTCCGGGGCCCCGCACGTGAGCACGACCGGACCGGACATCGTGATCAGCGACGCGAAGGCGAACAGCACCCTGGTCGACCCGGTCACCGGCGAGGTCTCCGAGCTGGGCGCGGACGAGCTGAAGTACCCCAGGGGCTGCCCGGCCTGCAAGCAGCTCACCGAGGTGCACGGTCAGACGGCAAAGGGTCTGCTCCTGGGCGGGGCCCGCGAGTTCTGGGTGCGCGGCGGCTGGTTCAGCCGGAATGTGGCGCCCAAGGGCACCGAACGGGACAGCGGTGCGGTGACGTCGGTGACCCCGGACCAGGTGCTGGCGAAATGGGCGCCGGCGAAGAAGAGCGAGCGGGCGGCGACCCACGAGCTGTGGGCGGTGCACGACGCGGCGACCGGGAAGGTGCTCGCCTCGGTGGAGTGCCACAGGCCCGCCATAAAGCCGGGCCGCTATCCGCAGGCGGTCCTCTCCCCCTCGGGCGACTACCTGATCGCCGGGAACCTGGCCTTCGACCTGGAGGCGAAGCGGGGCCACTGCTTCGAGGACGAGGGCGGCACCGCGCATCTGACGCTGGCCACGGTGACGGACGACGGCATCGCGTACGGGGCGGAGAACGCGCGCGACGCCTCGGAGGCGCTGGCCGGCGGCGGGCTGCCCGTCGCGATGGACTTCGCGACCTGGAGCACCGAGCGGCTGCCGCGCAACGCCCGGCTGCCGGGGACGGAGACGACGGGGGTCGGGGTGTTCCGCTGGACCGACCGGCAGGACCGTACGCATCTGATCGGGTACCCGCGCACGGGCTGAGCCCTCCTAACAGCTCCCTCAGAGGCCGCCGGCCTCGCGCCCCGAGCGCTGCCAGGGGCGGCACAGGAGCAGGAAGCAGCCCACCGCCGCCACCGCGCAGACCACCTGGACGACGGCCATCGGCACGGCCGTGTCCTCCCCCGCGATGCCGACCAGCGGGGAGGCGATCGCGCCGATGAGGAACGAGGACGTGCCGAGCAGCGCGGAGGCGGAGCCCGCCGCGTGCTTGGTCCGCATCAGGGCCTGGGCGTTGGTGTTCGGCATGGCGAGGCCCATCGCCGACATCAGCACGAACAGCCCGGCCGCGACCGGCACGAGGCCGACCTCGCCGAAGACGCCGGTCGTCATGAGCAGCAGCGCGACGGCGGCCAGCACGATCACGGCGAGGCCGAAGCCGAGCACCTTGTCGAGGCGGAACCGGCCCACGAGGAGCTTTCCGTTGATCTGCCCGACGGCGATCAGGCCGATGGAGTTGAGCCCGAAGAGCAGGCTGAAGGTCTGCGGCGAGGCCCCGTAGATCTCCTGCACGACGAACGGGGAGGCGGCGATGTAGGCGAAGAGGACGGCGAAGGCGAG
Organism: Streptomyces sp. NPDC058375; assembly: GCF_042723425.1. Lineage (NCBI taxonomy): Bacteria > Bacillati > Actinomycetota > Actinomycetes > Kitasatosporales > Streptomycetaceae > Streptomyces > Streptomyces sp. NPDC058375. The sequence goes on from NZ_JBHXJG010000049.1 coordinate 13,315, forward strand.
GCCGCCCGCGACCATGTAGCCGGTGAAGACCCGGTCGGCGAGCAGCCCGCGCATGGTCCGCAGGGCGTCGGTGACCCCGCCGGTGTGGCGGTCGGCGGGCGGCAGCGTCTCGTGCAGCCACTTCCACACGACGAGGGTGAGCGCGATGCCGACGCCGGTCAGGACGACGAAGATGCCGCGCCAGTCGGTGACCCGCAGGACCTGGCCGCCGATCAGCGGCGCGATGATCGGGGCGACGCCGGAGATCAGCATCAGGGTGGAGAAGAACCGGGCCATCTCCACGCCGTCGTAGAGGTCGCGCACCACGGCCCGGGCGATGACGATGCCGGCCGCGCCCGCGAGCCCCTGGAGGAGCCGGAAGCCGATGAGGAGTTCGGCGGTGGGGGCCAGGGCGCAGATCGCGGTGGCGAGGACGTAGACGACCATGCCGAGGAGCAGCGGCGTGCGGCGGCCCCAGCGGTCGCTCATCGGTCCGACGACGAGCTGGCCGAGCGCCATGCCCGCCAGGCACGCGGTCAGGGTGAGCTGGATGGTGGCGGCGGGGGCGCTCAGGGAGTCGGTGACGGCGGGGAGCGCCGGGAGGTACATGTCCATGGACAGCGGCGGCAGGGCGGTGAGCCCGCCGAGGACCAGGGTGACCAGGAGTCCGGTGCGCCGGGCTGCCTTCGCGGCCTGGTCGGGCGGCGCGGAGGGTCCGGGCGCTCCCGGCAGGCCTGCGGGGGCGGTGGCCTGCGGGGCTGCCGGGTCGACGGAGAGGGCGCCCGCGTCCCCGTGCGGGACGGCCGGAGCGCCGGGGGTTCCGGGACGGGCCCCGGAGGTGGGTATGTGTGCTCGCTGGGCCCGGTCGCCGCCGCTATCCGGCATTCTCATCTCCACATCGTTGAATCCGCATCTATGCTCTCAGCTCGACCGGAGTGGTCGATACCTTTTTCGGGCGGGCTGGGGTGGCGGGCATGGGTGACAGGGTGCGCTGGGGTGTGCTGGCGACGGGCGGCATAGCCGCGACCTTCACGGCGGACGTACAGGGGCTGCCCGACGCCGAGGTGGTGGCCGTCGCCTCGCGTACGGAGGCCTCGGCGCGGGCCTTCGCCGAACGTCACGGGATCGCCCGGGCGTACGGCAGCTGGGCGGAGCTGGTCGCCGACGACGCGGTGGACGTGGTCTACGTGGCCACCCCGCACTCGGCGCACCACGCGGCGGCCTCGCTGGCGCTGAAGGCCGGAAAGCATGTGCTGTGCGAGAAGGCGTTCACGCTCAACAGCCGGGAGGCCAAGGAGCTGGTGGCGCTCGCCCGGGACCGCGGCCTCTTCCTGATGGAGGCCATGTGGACCTATCTCAACCCGGTGGTCCGCCGGCTGACCGAGCTGGTCCGGGACGGGGCGATCGGCGAGATCCGTACCGTCCAAGCGGACTTCGGCTTCGCGGGCGACTTCGGCCCCGGTCACCGGCTGCGCGACCCGGACCTGGGCGGCGGGGCGCTGCTGGACCTCGGGGTCTACCCGGTGTCCTTCGCCCACCTGCTGCTGGGCGAGCCGGACCGGGTGCGGGCGGACGCGCTGCTGTCCCCGGAGGGCGTGGACCTGAACACGGGGATGCTGCTGGGCTGGGACTTTGGCGCGACCGCGCTGCTGTCCTGCTCGATCGTCGGCCATCACCCGACGGCGGCCACGGTCATCGGCACCGAGGGCCGGATCGACCTCCCGCGCGACTTCTTCCACCCGGACCACTTCGTGCTGCGGCGGGCGGGCGAGGAGCCGGAGACGATCACCTCGGGGCCGGGACCGCAGGGCCTGTCGGGCATGCAGTACGAGGCGGTCGAGGTGGCGCGCGCGGTGCGGGCGGGTGAGGTGGAGTCCCCGCTCGTCCCGTTGGATGGTTCGCTCGCGGTGATGCGGACGCTCGACGCGGTACGGGACCGCATCGGCGTCCGCTACCCGGCGGACCGCTGAGCCCGGCCCCGGTTACACCCGGCGGACCGCTGAGCCCGGTTACGGGCCGCTGAGCCCGGTTATACGGGGGTGAGCCCCGGGTTCCCCGCCTCGGTGACGAAGGAGGCGGCGGTGGCGAGAGGCGCTCCGGGGGTCGTGACGGCCGCCACCGTACGGAAGTCGGCGCGGGCCTCCGTCGTGCCGAGGGTGACGAGCGCGTAGCCGCGCCGCCCGTTGTAGTGCTTGAGGTGCGGGTTGGCGCGGGTCTGGTTCTCCCAGTTGGCGGGCCGGTCCGCGCCGTCCTTGCCGCTGGCGATGGAGGTGGTGACGATCTCCGTGCCGACGGTGCGCGATGCCGGGTCGTCGAAGTCCTTCTTCAGGTCGAAGGCGTAGGAGACGTGGACGTCGCCGGTGAGGACCATGAGGTTGTCCACCCCGGCGGCCTCGGCCCCGGCGAGCACGCGCTGCCGGGAGGCGGGGTAGCCGTCCCAGGAGTCCATGGAGAGTTTGTAGGCGTCGGCGGGCACGTCGCGCCGCCTGGCGAAGGTGACCTGCTGCGGGACGACGTTCCAGGTGGCGTTCGAGGCCCGCCAGCCGTCGATCAGCCAGCGCTCCTGGGTGGCCCCGGTCAGGGTGCGCGTGGGATCCTCGGACTCGGGGCCGGGGGTGCGCCAGCCGTCGCCGTACGCCTGATTGCTGCGGTACTGGCGGGTGTCGAGGATGTCGAACTGGGCGAGCCGCCCGAAGCGGAGGCGGCGGTAGAGCGTCATGTCGGGCCCGGTGGGACGCTGCGGGGTGCGCAGCGGCTGGTTCTCCCAGTACGCGCGGTACGCGGCGGCCCGGCGGAGCAGGAACTCCTCGGGCGGGACGTCGTTCTCGGGGATCTCGCCGGCGTAGTTGTTCTCGGTCTCGTGGTCGTCCCAGGTGACGACGAAGGGGTGGGCGGCGTGGGCGGCGCGCAGGTCCGGGTCGGACTTGTAGAGGGCGTAGCGCAGCCGGTAGTCCTCCAGGTTCTGCGTCTCGCGGTTGTAGTGCGCGGGGAGGGTGCGGTCGGTGTAGTTCCGGGCGCCGCCGGTGGCGTTGACGGCGTACTCGTAGAGGTAGTCGCCGAGGTGGAAGACCACGTCGACGTCCTCGGCGGCGAGGTGGCGGTGGGCGGTGAAGTACCCGTCGTGGTACGCCTGGCAGGAGACGGCGGCCAGGGTGAGGGAGCTGTTACGGGTTCCGGGGGCGGGGGCGGTGCGGGTGCGGCCGACCGGGCTGGTCCAGTTGCCGGTGCGGAAGCGGTAGTAGTAGAGGCGGCCGGAGCCGAGGCCCTGGACCTCGGCACGGACGCTGTGGGCGAACTCGGGGTGGGCGGTGGCGGAGCCGCGCCGCTCGATCCGGCGGAAGCGTTCGTCGCGGGCGACCTCCCAGCGCACCTCGACCCGGCCGGCCGGCAGTCCGCCGCCCGGCTCGTAGGGGCGGGGTGCGAGCCGGGTCCAGATCAGGACGGACGTGGGGTGCGGGTCGCCGGAGGCGACGCCGAGGGTGAACGGGTCCTCGGCGATCCGGCGGGCGTCGAGTTCGGCGGCGCTCGCCGTGCCGGCGGCGGGCAGGTTGACGGCGAAGGCGAGCGCGGCGGCGGCTCCGGTGGTGGTCAGGAAGCGCCGACGACCCACTCCTGGTTGCAGTAAGCGGGCGGCGGTACGGAGTTCGATGACTCGGGTGCTCTGATCGGGCGTCATGATGGTCTGTGCGGTTGTCATATGCCCCTCCTCGGCCCGGATGCTGTCGGTCTTCATGCCAGCCGTGGGGGACGACGCACCGTTGTCGCGTGCACAACATCCGCATGGCGGGTCGATGAGCACCGCGTGCCCCGTGCACCGATCTGTCCCGTACGCTGCCGGGCCATGAACACTGAGCAGACAGAGCAGGGTGAACGGGCTGGGCGGGCCGACCGGAAGATCGCCGTCGTCACGGGTGCCGGGTCGGGGATCGGGCGGGCCGTCGCGCTTGCCCTCGCGAGCGGGGGCTGGTCGCTGGCGCTCGCGGGCCGGCGGGCCGAGCCGCTGGCGGAGACGGCGGCCGCCGCCGGGGACACCGAGGCGCTGTGCGTCACGACGGACGTGACGGACGCCGACGAGGTGGACGCGCTCTTCACCGCCGTACGGGAGCGGTTCGGCCGGCTGGACCTGCTGTTCAACAACGCGGGCACGTTCGGCCCCGGCGGCGTACCGCTGGAGGACCTGACGGTGGCGGACTGGCGGGCGGTCGTCGACGTGAACCTGACGGGCGCGTTCCTGTGCGCGCAGGCGGCATACCGGCTGATGAAGGAGCAGGACCCGCAGGGCGGCCGGATCATCAACAACGGCTCGATCTCCGCGCACGCACCGCGCCCGCACTCGATCGCGTACACGGCGACCAAGCACGCGATCACCGGACTGACGAAGTCGCTGTCGCTGGACGGCCGCCCCTACCGGATCGCCTGCGGCCAGATCGACATCGGCAACGCGGCGACGGAGATGACCGAGCGGATGCGGACCGGGATCCTCCAGGCCAACGGAGAGCTGGCGGTGGAGCCGGTGATGGCGGCGGCGGACGTGGGACGGACCGTGGCGCACATGGCGGAGCTGCCGCTGGAGGCGAACATCCCGTTCGCGACGGTCATGGCCACGAACATGCCGTACGTCGGACGAGGCTGAGGCTCGGGCTCGGGCTGAGACCGTGGCTGAGACCGAGGGCGGTCACACCTGTGCCGAACCCGGAACCGGCACTCGCCGAACCGGGAACCGGCACTCACCGAAGCGGGAAACGGCACTCCGGGAATGGCCGGGCCGGGGACGCGGTTGACTGCCGCATGACACATGATCACCAGCCCCGGCCCGAAGTCCTGCGCTACACCGCCTTCTCCGCCGACCCGGCGGGCGGCAACCCGGCCGGCGTCGTGCTGGACGCCGCCGGGCTCGACGAGGAGCGGATGCTCGCCGTCGCGGCGGAGGTGGGTTACAGCGAGTCGGCGTTCCTGACGGAGCGGACCGGTGAAGGCGCGTACACGATCCGCTACTTCAGCCCGAAGGCCGAGGTGCCCTTCTGCGGCCACGCCACGGTCGCCACGGCCCTCGCGCTGGCCGGACGGGACGGACCGGGCGAGCTGGAGTTCACCACGTCGGCGGGCCAGGTCCCGGTCTCCGTCGTCCGGGAGAGCGGCGAACTCCGCGCCACCCTGACCAGCGTGGTCCCGCACGTCGAGGAGGTCGGAGCGGCGGACTTGACGGAAGCGCTGGCGGCACTGGACTGGCCGGCGGCCGATCTCGACCCGGCCCTGCCGCCCCGGATCGCCTACGCGGGGGCCCGGCACCTGGTGCTGGCCGCCGCGACCCGGGAGCGGCTGGCAAACCTGGACTACGACTTCGCGCGGCTCGAAGCGCTGATGCGCCGGCTCGACCTGACCACCCTGCAACTGGCGTACCGCGAGGGGCCGGAGCTCTTCCACGTCCGCGACCCGTTCCCGGTGGGCGGGGTCGTGGAGGACCCGGCGACGGGCGCGGCGGCGGCGGCCTTCGGCGCGTACGTACGGGAGCTGGGGCTCGTACCGGAGACGGCCGTGCTGACGCTGCACCAGGGGGCGGACATGGGCCGCCCCGGCACGCTCACGGTCGAACTGCGCGCGGGCGACGCCCGGGTCCGGGTCAGCGGGACGGGCACCCGGATCGGCTGAGGGCAGGCCGGGCTGGTGGGGGGGCCGGGCTGGTGGGGGGGCCGGCCTGCGGGGGCCCGGGCTGGTGGTCGGCCCGGCCTGCGGGGGGTCGGGCCGGGCCGTTGGGGGTCGGCCCGATCCACCGACGTACGAGGAGGGCTCGGCTCAGCCGGTCGCGTCCTTGGCCGGGAAGACATGGGCGTACCAGCGCTCCGTCTCCTCCGGGTCGAGGGCGCGCTCCAGCAGGGCGTCGCCGCGCATGCCGGGAAAGAAGCGGCCCGCGGGCCAGGTCCGCCGGTAGGACGGCTCGTCCAGGACCAGCAGCCGGACGCCGTCGACGACGGGTATGTCGGCGGGGGCGCCCTCGTTCCAGATGAGTTCGCCGTCCGGGGCCACCAGGTCGAAGGAGCCCTCGGTGTCCACCTGACCGGGGGTCTCCCGGCAGACGGCCGCCTCCTGCGACGACGGCGCGCGGCCCTCCACATGGCCGCCGCCGATGAGCGCGTCGGCGAGCAGGGTGTGCAGCTGGAAGTTGTCCCCGATACCGGAGATCCGCAGGAGATAGCCGGTACCGCTGGTCCGGTGGAGGGCGACGAGCGGTTCGTCGTCCAGCACCAGGAGGGCGTGGGCGAGGGACTTCAGCTCCACGCCGGAGGCCCGCTCCACCGCGCCGAGCAGCCGCAGCACCTCGCCCCGGGAGCCGGCCGACCGCCGTACACCGGAGTGGTTCAGCAGGGCGACGGCGGAGGTCTCCCACTGGCGAAGCGTCCACCAGCCGACGGCCGCGTCGGAACCGGCCCGCTCCACGGCCTCCGGGCCCGGCTCGCCGCCGTCCGGGGCGGGAAACGCGCCGCCCCCGGTCGCGGCCCACGCGTCGGAGAACGCCAGGGCCTGCTCCAGGGCCCACCGCAGCCCGGCCAGCACCCCCGGTGCGCAGCGCTCGGCGTCCGCACCGCGCTCGACGCAGGCCCCGACGAGCACGGCGACGACGGCGCGCGGGCCGGGCGGCACCTGCTCCAGCACGGCGGCGAGCCGCGGCCCGCCGTCCAGCAGCTCCGACTCCCTGGCCTGCCCGAAGGTCTCCTGCAACCGGACGAACGCCTTGCCGGACCGCTTGGCGTCCTGCGCCGACACCGCCGCCTCGAAGTCGGCGACGGCTCCCCCGAACCCGGCTTTACCGAATATCATTCCACCACTTTATCGACGGGCCGTCGGACCCCATGAGGCCGGTCCCGCCAAGGGTTCCCGCGCGGTGTCGGCAACCTGCTGATGATCGTCGGCTTCATCGCCCTCGGCATTCCGGTGATCAGCGCGGTCGTCACCGCCCGGACGGGGTCCGCGAACGGGGCCGACGCGGTACTGTCCGGCGTCTCCACCGCGATCCTCGTCACTCCACCCTGGTACCCCGTCCTGGTCCTGGCGGGCGCCCTGCTCGCGGGGCGCTTCCCGACAGGCGGGGAGGGCGGCGGCCGGAGGACGCGTGAGCAGAGCGGAACCGGTACGAGAGCGGGACCGGCCTGGCAAGCGGGAGGCCGGCCCCGGCGGCGGGACCGGCCCAGGAAGCGGAACAGGATCGACAGCGGGAGGATACGGACATGGCTGCACCCGAGCCTGACCCCGAAACCCATCGCAACCCCGGCCCCGGCCCCGACCTTGACTCCGGCTCCGCCCCCGGCCCCAGCCCCGAGCCGTTGACCGTTCCGAGCCTGTCCGCCGGCCCCGACTTCCTCCTGCGCCCCTGGGAAATGAGCGACCTCCCGCTGGTCCGGGAGGCCTCGCTCGACCCGTACATCCCGCTGATCACCACGATCCCGGCCCGCTACTCCGACGTGGCCGCCGAGGCGTTCGTGCGCAGGCAGTGGGAGCGCGCGGCCACCGGCGCGGGGTACCCGTTCGCGATCGTGCGCTCCCGGGACCGGCGTCCGGTCGGCGCAATCGGGCTCTGGCTCCGGGACCTGCCCGAGGGGCGCGCCTCCCTCGGCTACTGGCTCACCGCCCCCGCCCGCGGCCAGGGCGTCGCCCGCGCCGCGCTGCGTACGGTGACGGGCTGGGCCCTGCGCGACCTCGGCGTCCCGCGCCTCCAGCTCTACATCGAGCCGTGGAACACCGCCTCCGCCCGGATCGCCGAGGACATCGGCTTCCGGCGGGAGGGGCTGCTGCGCGGCTGGCAGCAGGTGGGCGACGAGCGGCGGGACATGGCCGTGTACGCGCTGCTGAACGGCGACGGGCCGGCGGATGGCCGGGCGGTAACCGCAGACTGAACACCGAGGCGTTACGATCGCGGGCACCGCTGCCGACCAGCAGCCGACCACCGGCAGCCGAGCTCCAGGAGTACCGACCGTGTCCGCACCGCGCATCGGCGTATCCATCGTGACCATGGGAGACCGCCCGCAGGCGGTCGACGCGCTGCTGGCGTCGGTCGCCATGCAGGACGTCCGGCCCACCCGGCTCGTGATCATCGGCAACGGTACGGCGCTTCCGGACTACGCCTCCACGCCCGGCCTGGAGGACCTCGACGGCGGGGTGACCACCATCGAGCTGCCGGAGAACCTCGGCTGCCCGGGCGGCCGGAACGAAGGGCTGCGCCGGCTCGCCGAGATCGGCGACGTGGACGTGGTGATCGAGCTGGACGACGACGGGCTGCTCGTCGACAAGGACGTCTTCCGCCGGGTGCGGGACCACTTCGCGGCCGACGACCGGCTCGGCATCGTCGGCTTCCGGATCGCCGACGAGACCGGCGAGACCCAGCGGCGGCACGTGCCGCGCCTGCGGGCGGGCGACCCGATGCGCGGCGGCCCGGTCACGGCGTTCCTGGGCGGTGGCCACGCGTTCTCGATGAAGATGCTGGCGGAGACCGGCCTGTGGCCCGCCGAGTTCTTCTTCACCCACGAGGAGACGGACCTGGCCTGGCGGGCGCTGGACGCGGGCTGGAAGGTGGAGTACGACCCCGAGCTGCTGCTCCAGCACCCGAAGACGAGCCCGGCCCGGCACGCGGTCTACTACCGGATGACGGCCCGCAACCGCGTCTGGCTGGCCCGCCGCAACCTGCCCCTCCCCCTGGTCCCCGCCTACCTGGGCACCTGGACCCTGCTCACCCTGGCCCGTACCCGCGACCCGAAGGGCCTGCTGGCCTGGGCGGGCGGCTTCGCCGAGGGCGTCCGCACCCCGTGCGGCGACCGACGCCCGATGCGCTGGTCCACGGTGTGGCAGATGACGCGCCTGGGCCGCCCGCCGGTCATCTGACCCGAAGACCGGGGCTCACGGGCTCGCAGCCCACCGCCTCACGGCGTCCAGCGGTACAGCACGTCCGGCTCGTTCTCCTCGTTGCGGCCACCGTCGTCGAACGCGACGGCGGTGAACCCGTGCCGCTCGTAGAAGGCGCGGGCGGCGGCGTTGCGCTGGAACACGTACAGACTGAGCGGCCCGTCCGCCGCCCGGCGCACCTCCGCCAACAGCCGGCTCCCGACCCCGCGCCGCAGCGAGTCGGGCCGCAGCGAGTCGGGCCGCAGATAGAGATGATCGAGCTCGTCGCCCCCGGCGAGCACGGCGAACCCGAGCAGTTGCCCGTACTCCCCGTCCTCCTCCCTGCCCTCCCCGTCCCTCCTGTCCTCCCCCGCCTCTTCGGCCACCCACACCGCTGTGCTGGTGGGCAGCACGACATGGGTGATCCACGCGAGGGTGTCCTCGTCGCTGTGGATCCGCGGCAGATACGGCATGGCGGCAGCGCGGGAGTCCAGGAAGACCTTCGTCACGGCCTCCGCGTCCCGGCCCGTCGCCCGGCGTATCCGTACCACGCCCGGTGCCGTGGGCCCGCCCACGTACATGCTCTCCGTCACCGCGTCACTCCCCGCCTCAGGACCGGTGCGTCCCCGCCTGTGCGGGCAGGCACAACGGCCGTGGGCAGCAGACCACGCCAAGGGGTCGGCGCGCAGGTGAAATACCGGTGCGCCGAGAGGGCGTGGGGACACCCCGGGGGAGGAGAATCGCGATGAGCTGGTTCTGGTGGGTCCGGCCTCCGGGCGCGGAAGGGCCGCCGACCAGGTGAGAAACCTGGCCGAAGGCCCTGGTCAGCGTGCCGGCAGACGAGCCGCGCTGTACGCCGGGTTCTGTCTCCCGGTCGCCTCGCGGCGGCCGGGGAGACGGCCATCCATCTAGGGCCGGCATTGCTGCCGGCCTCGTGCGGTCTACCCGTGAACTCGGGCGAGCAGCCCTCGAACGTTCACGCAGAGCCGTCCCATTCCTGGCACGACCCCTTTTGACCTTGCTCCGAGTGGGGTTTACCTAGCCGCCTGAGTCACCTCAGGCGCTGGTGGTCTCTTACACCACCGTTTCACCCTTACCCGCGACCGAAGCCCCGGGCGGTCTGTTTTCTGTGGCACTGTCCCGCGGGTCACCCCGGGTGGCCGTTAGCCACCACCCTGCTCTGTGGAGCCCGGACGTTCCTCGGGAGGATCCGAAGATCCTCACGCGGCCGTCCGCACGACTCGTCTGCCGTGATCGCCATCCTACCGGGCCCATACCGGGGCTTTGCCGACGTCCCTCAGTCGAAGTCCGAGGTCTCCAGGTCGAAGGCGAAGGGCTCGGGCAGCGGGAGCGGTTTCCCGTACGGGATCGTGAGGCGCTGGCGGTAGTCGTCGTTCTCCGGCTCGCTGAACAGCGTCACCGAGCTCTCGTCCCGGTCGATCAGGAGGTAGAGCGGGATGCCTCCGCCTGCGTAGCAGCGGCGCTTGGCCTCGCGGTCGGCCTGCGGCTTGGTGGAGGTGACCTCGACCACCAGGGCGGCGCCCTCACAGGGCATCCAGGGGTCGGCGCCGCGGAAGAGGCGGAGCTCAAGCGGGGCGAAGGTGCCGTCCGGGATGGCGTGGTTCTTGGGGCAGCCACCGCCGCTACGGAGCTTCAGCCCTTTGTTTCCGGAGAACTGCATACGCGTTCGAGCGCGCCTGGCCACTTGGTCGACGATCAGGCCGATGTAGTCCTCGTGGTCCCCGTCCGGCGGCGGCGTCACGACGATCTCCCCCTCGATCAGCTCGGCCCGGAAGCCTTCCGGCGTGTCCAGGGCCAGGAAGCCCTCCAGAAGGACTTCTGCCTGCGTGAGCGGCTCGTGCGCCATGGCAGTCATGTCACGCCCCTTCCTCGGTCGCTCGCCAGACTGGGACATCGGGGGACCAGCCGTCCGTGAGATGGGAGTTCTTCCCCGATCGTGGCACAGGACCGCTCGGCGTGGACGAAAGCACGGGGAGGAACGTGCCGCTTGACCTTGTCGCAGCGTCAACGTTTCTACTGGCCGCATGCGTATCGGAGAGATCGCCGCGCTCGTGGGAGTCACCTCCCGGGCCGTCCGGCACTACCACCACATCGGCCTCCTGCCCGAGCCCGCCCGGCAGGCCAACGGCTATCGGGCGTACACCGTCCGCGATGCCGTGCTGCTGGCCCGGATCCGGCGGCTGACGGAGATCGGGCTGTCCCTGGACGAGGTGCGGGACGTGCTCGCCGACGACGCGGGGCGGGAGCTGGCCGAGGTGCTCGGGGAGCTGGACGCCGATCTGGCGCGGCAGGAGCGGGAGATCCATGAGCGGCGGCAGGTGCTGGCCGTGCTCCTTCAGGCGCCGGTCACCCCGGAGGGGCCGCTCTCCCCCGCCCTCGCCGCGCTGCTGGAGCACGCGCCCGCCACCACCTCCCCGGCCGCCGCGAAGGACCGCGAGCATCTGTCGTTGCTGGACGCGGCGGGCGACGGGGCCGGGACCGAGATGCTGGCCGCGTTGCGGCCGCTGGCCGAGGACCCGGGGGTGCCGGCGCTGTACGAGCGGCTCGACGAGCTGGCCGGGGCCGGGGTGGACGACCCGCGCATCGCGCCGCTGGCGGCCGCGCTGGTCGCCGCCGTACCGGACGAGGTCCTGGCGGTCATCCCCGAGGGGGAGCCGTCGGCGACGGGGTTCGGGCGGGTGCTGCTCGACGACTACCCGCCCGCGCAGCGCGCGGTGGTGCGCCGGGTGATGGAGGAGCTGGCCGAGCGGGTGCGGAGGAGGGGAACGTCATGAGGGCACGGGTGGCGAGAGGTCTGCGGGCGGCGGTGTGGGCGGTGGTGCCCGGGGAAGTGGTGCTGGTGGTCTGCCTGGTGACCGGGGTGCGGATCCCCGGCGCCGTTCTGCTGGGGGCCGAGGCGCTGCTCGTCGGGATGCTCGCGCTGGAGGCGTACGTGGTGTGGCCGCTGTACGCGGCCCGGCGGCGGGCGGGCGACACACGGCGGGAGGCCGGGCCGGCCGCCGTGCGCGCGGTGGTGCCGGTGGCCGTGCGGCGGCTGCTCGTGCACGAGTTCCGGGCGCTGCACAGCCTCGGACTGTGGGCCGTACGTCGCCGCCACCGGATCCCGGAGGGGGCCAGGCCGTTCTCGTACACCGAACCGCAGACCGGGATCATGTGGACGTTCCTCTTCGTCTCCGTCGTCGAGACCGTGGTGCTGGCCCTGGTGATCCCCTGGCCGCTGGTCCACGCGATCCTGCTCGTGGTGGACGTGTACGGGATCGTCATCGTCCTCGCCCTGCACGCCGCCTGTGTGACCCGGCCGCACCTCGTGGCGGCCGACGGTTCGCTGTGGCTGCGCTACGGGGCCCTGTTCGACCTCCGGGTGCCCGCCGCCGCCATCGCCTCCGCCCGGGTGGACCGGCGTTTCCCGGACGGGGGGCTGGTCCGGGTCGACGAGGACGGGACGCTCGATCTGGCGGTGGGGAGCCGGACGACGGTGACCGTGGAGCTGACGGGGCCGGTGGAGTTCGTGCGGCCGCTCGGCCGGTGCGGGAGCGCCCGGGTCCTCCGCTTCCACGCCGACGACCCGCGGGCGGCGGTCGCCGCGCTCAACGCTCCCGGACGGGCCGCACCGCCCCCGCCTCCGCTCTCGCCCTCGCCCTCGCCCTCGCTCACGCCGGAGCGAACAGCACCGTCTTCGACGCCGGCCCCGCCCGCGTGAGCCGGACCCGCAGCCGTTCCCCCAGCGGGAGCGGGGCCGTGCCGCCCTCGATCCGGCCGACGACCGCCGGATCCCGGAGGTGGACCGTGCCGACGGCGGGGTCGCGGTCGGCGACATCGACGACGTACGCGTCGAAGAGTTCGCCCACCCGCCCCTCCAGCAACGCCGCCTCGACCAGGTCGACGCAGGCCCGCTCCACGGTGCCCGCGCGGCGCGTTCCCTCGGCCATCTCCTTCGGGAGGGCGGGGAGAGCTTCCCGTATCCACTCGGGCGCGTCCTTCCCGGCGGTCGCGGCGAGGCAGAGCTCGGACGCGTACCGGTCGACCAGACGGCGCAGCGGCGCGGTGCAGTGCGTGTACAGGTCGGCGACCGCCGCGTGCACGGCCGGGTCGGGGAGTTCGCCGTCCTCGAAGACGGTGTAGCCCGCGCCACGGAGCAGGGTGGTGCACTCCTGGAGGAACGCCGCGTGGTTGCTCCGGCCCGGGTCGAGGGAGCGGACGACCTCGGCGTACGGGACGTGGTGCGGCCAGTCGATGCGCAGGGCGTGGGCCGAGCGCCGCAGCCGGGCGACGGCGCCGTCCGGGGCGATCGGCAGGGTGCGCAGGATGCCGGTGCCGGTGTCGGCCATCAGGTGGGCGGCGGCCATGCCGGTGAGCAGCGAGATCTGCGCGTTCCATGCCTCGGCGGGGAGCGTGGCGCGGTAGGCGAGGCCGTACGAGCCGTCGTGCTCGGTGACCTCCTGTTCGGGTACGTCGAGCGAGATGCCGCCGCGCGCCAGTTCCTGTTCCGCGCGCAGCCGGCCGATGTCCCGGAGCAGGGCGAGGGGTTCCTCGGCGGTGCCCGTGTCGATCTGCCGCTGGACGCCCGCGTAGTCGAGCTTCGCCCGGCTGCGGACCAGGGCCCGGGTCACGTCGGCGGCGACGGCCCGCCCGTCGCCGTCCAGGTCGATCCGCCACAGCGCGGCCGGGCGGGTCTCGCCGGGGAGGAGGCTGGCGGCGCCCTCGGAGAGGACGGTGGGGTGGAGCGGGATGCGGTCGTCGGGGAAGTAGAGGGTGGTGACCCGGCGGTGGGCCTCGGCGTCGAGCGCACCGCCCGGGCGGAGATACGCGGCGACATCGGCGATGGCGTAGTGCACCCGGTAGCCGCGCCCGTCCCGGCGGCGCTCCAGGTGCATCGCCTGGTCGAGGTCGGTGGAGGCGGGCGGGTCGATGGTGAGGAAGGGGAGGTCGGTGGCGTCCTCGTGGGCCGACAGGTCCGGGGCCCGGGCCGCTTCCGCCGCCTCCGCCAGTGCCTCGGGCGGAAAGGCGCCGGGCAGGTCGAGTTCGGTGCGCAGGGCCCGCAGGGCGGCCCCGAGCGAGCAGTCGGCTGCGCCGGTCATACGGAGGTGGCGGCGGGGCATGGCCCGAGCGTAGGCCGGGAGGGGGCGGGCGGCATCCGGGGCGGTTCGAGCGCGCTTCCGGTGCGCTTCCAGTACGGGGCGCTCACCGTGCGGAGTGGGCGGGCCCGCCCCCGTACCCTTGCCGAGGACCCGGCGAGCCCGCACGCCCACCGGGTCCGCGCTCGCCGTACGTATGAAGGAGAACCGCCGTGCTCGTGCTGTTGCCGCCCTCCGAAGGAAAGGCCGCCTCGGGGCGCGGGGCGTCCCTCAAGCCGGAGTCGCTGTCGCTTCCGGGGCTCGCCCCGGCCCGTGCGGCGGTGCTGGACGAGCTGGTCGAGCTGTGCCAGGCGGACGAGGGGAAGGCCCGTGAGGTGCTGGGGCTGAGCGTGGGGCTCGCGGGCGAGGTCGGCAAGAACGCCGGGCTGCGCACCGCCGGCACCCGGCCGGCCGGGGAGCTGTACACCGGCGTGCTGTACGACGCCCTCGACCTGGCCTCGCTCGAAGCGGCCGCGCGGCGGCGGGCGGCCGCGTCGCTGCTGGTCTTCTCGGGGCTGTGGGGCGCGGTCCGGATCGGCGACCGGATCCCCCCGTACCGCTGCTCGATGGGCGTGAAGCTGCCCGGTCTCGGCGCGCTCGGCGCGTACTGGCGTACCCCGATGGAGACCGTCCTGCCCGAGGCCGCCGGGGACGGGCTGGTCCTGGACCTGCGGTCCTCCGCGTACACGGCGGCGTGGAAGCCCAAGGGCGAGGTGGCCTCGCGCACGGCGAGCGTGCGGGTGCTCCACTCGCAGATCGTGGACGGGGTGGAGAAGCGGTCCGTGGTGAGCCACTTCAACAAGGCGACCAAGGGCCGGCTGGTGCGCGACCTGCTGGTGGCCGGTGCACGGCCCAAGGCCCCGGCGCAGTTGGTGGAGGTGTTGCGGGATCTCGGTTACGTGGTGGAGGCCGAGGCGCCCGCGCGGGCCGGGCGGCCGTGGTCGCTGGACGTGGTGGTGACGGAGATCCACTGACCCGCCTCGCGCCACCGTTGCACCCTGCGCAACACTCGTTGCAGATAGTGGGTTGCGCGCGGCAGGATGGCCTCATGACCTCCTCCGTGCCGCCCGCCGTGCCCTCCGCCACAGCTGCCCCCGCCGCCTCCGTGCTCGATCTCGCGCCCGTCGTCCCCGTCGTCGTCCTGCACGACGCGGCCGACGCGGTGCCGCTGGCCCGGGCGCTGGTGGCGGGCGGGCTCCCGGCGATCGAGGTGACGCTGCGGACGCCCGCCGCGCTGGAGTCGATCCGGGCCATCGCCGCCGAGGTGCCGGGCGCGGTGGTCGGCGCGGGCACGGTGATCTCGCCGGAGCACGTGCGGGAGACGGTGGCCGCCGGGGCCCGCTTCCTGGTCAGCCCGGGGTGGACGGACGCGCTGCTGGAGGCGATGAAGGCGTCCGGCGTGCCGTTCCTGCCGGGTGTCTCGACCACCTCCGAGGTGGTGGCCCTGCTGGAGCGCGGGGTGACCGAGATGAAGTTCTTCCCGGCCGAGGCGGCGGGCGGCACGGCCTATCTGAAGGCCCTGTCCGCACCGCTCCCCCAGGCCCGGTTCTGCCCGACCGGCGGCATCTCGCTCGCCTCCGCTCCGTCGTACCTCGCGCTGCCCAACGTCGGCTGCGTGGGCGGCAGCTGGATGGTCCCGGGCGACGCGGTGGCGGCGAAGGACTGGGACCGGGTGGCCCGCCTGGCGGCCGAGGCCGCGGCACTCGCCCCGTAGTCGCGGGGGACGCCTCTGCCGCCGACGCCCTCCCGCCCGCTAGCGCAGGTGGGAGGTGTCGTTGAGCAGGCGTACGGAGGCGTTGCCGTCCCCGTAGTAGGCGACCGTGGAGATCGAGGCCGCCGACAGCTCCATCCTGAACAGTGCCTCCGGCGGGGCTCCCAGCGCGAGCCGGACGAACGTCTTGATCGGCGTCACATGGGTGACCAGCAGGACCGTGCGGCCCGCGTACCGGGCGACGATCCGGTCCCGAGCGGCCGCGACCCGCTCGGCCACCTCCGCGAAGCTCTCGCCGCCGCCGGTCGGGGCGGTGTCCGGCGAAGCCAGCCAGGCGGTGAGGTCGTCGGCGTACCGCTCCCGTACCTCACCGAAGGTCAGCCCCTCCCACGCGCCGAAGTCCGTCTCGCGCAGGCCCTCGTCGATCCGGACGTCCAGGCCGAGGCGGGCGGCGACGGCTGCGGCGGTCTCGCGGCAGCGGCGCAGCGGGGAGCTGACGATCTCCTGGACGGCGCCCAGGGCGGCGAAGTGCTCGGCGGCCCGCTCGGCCTGGCCCCGGCCGGTGGCGGAGAGCTCTGGGTCGGTGCCGCCGCTGCCGGAGAACCGCTTCTCGGGCGTGAGGGCGGTCTCGCCGTGCCGGAGCAGGAAGAGGGTGGCGGGCGTGCCCAGGTCGGGAGCCGACCCCCAGCCGGTCTGCGGGGCTTCGGCGGCCTCGGGGCTACTTCCCACCGTCTCCGGAACGGCTGTTGCCTCCGGCACGGGGAAGAGCGCGTCCGCCGCCGGGGCCGTCGAGCCGCGTGCCGCCGCCAGCGCCGCGCGGGCCTTCGCGGCACCCGCGGCGTGGTCGCCGGGCGGGCCCTGGGCGGGCGGCGGCGGAATGTTCACGGTGCGGGCGGACGGGGCGGCCGTCGAGGCCGAGGCCTCCCACTGCCGGCCGTCGCGGCCCGCGTCCATCGCCTCGTTGGCGAGCCGATCCGCGTGCTTGTTCTGCGCGCGCGGGATCCACTCGTACGTCACCGAGGACGGCGGCAGGATCGCGGCGGCGCGGGCCGCCAGCGGCTTCATGTCGGGGTGCTTGATCTTCCAGCGCCCCGACATCTGCTCGACGACCAGCTTGGAGTCCATCCGGACGTGGACCCGCAGCGCGTCCCCGGCGTCCGGGAACAGCGCCTTCGCGGCGGTCAGTCCGGCGATCAGGCCCCGGTACTCGGCGACGTTGTTCGTCGCGACGCCGATGTACTCGGCGGCCTCGGCGAGCGGCTCGCCGGTGGCCGGGTCGATGACGACCGCGCCGTAACCGGCGGGCCCCGGGTTGCCCCGGGATCCGCCGTCGGCCTCGACCACCACCTGGCGGGCGACGCTCATTACAGGCCCGACTCCGAGGTGCGGACCAGAATGCGGTGGCAGTTCTCGCAGCGCAGGACCGTGTCGGGGGACGCGGCCCGCACATCGCCGACCTCGGCCATGTTCAGCTCCAGGCGGCAGCCCTCGCAGCGGCGCTGGTAGAGCCGGGCGGCGCCGACCCCGCCCTGCTGGGCGCGGAGCTTGTCGTACAGCTTCATCAGGTCGGCGGGGATGACCTCGGCGACGACCTGGCGGTCCTTGGTCACCGTGGCGGCCTCGGCGTCCAGCTCGGCGGTCGCGGCGTCCCGGCGGGCGGTGGCGTCGTCGACCTTGGCCTGGACGGCGGCGACCCGATCGGTCAGCTCGGCGACGCGCTCCTGGGCGGCCTCGCGGCGCTCCATGATCTCCAGGACGACGTCCTCCAGGTCGCCCTGGCGCTTGGCGAGCGAGGTGATCTCGCGCTGGAGGCTCTCCAGGTCCTTGGGCGAGGAGACCGCGCCGGAGTCCAGGCGCTGCTGGTCGCGGACGGCGCGCTGGCGCACCTGGTCGACGTCCTGCTCGGCCTTGGTCTGCTCGCGGGTGGTGTCGCTCTCCTCGGTGGTGGAGGCGACCAGCAGGTCACGCAGCTGCGTGAGGTCGCTGCTGAGCTGCTCGATCTCGGCGTGCTCCGGCAGCGAGGTGCGCTTGTGGGAGAGCTGGGCGAGACGGGTGTCGAGGGCCTGGACGTCGAGAAGTCGGATCTGGTCGGCGGGCGCGGCGTTCAGTTGGGGGCTCCAGAGGAATGGTGGGTGGTCCAGGGGTCGGTGACCTGCTTCGAGACATGGACCCGCAGGTCCCATCCGTGGCGGTCGGAAAGCGCGTCGAGCTGGGCGGCCGCCTGCTCGCACCACGGCCACTCGGTGGCCCAGTGCGCGGCGTCGACGAGGCCGAGCGGAGAGTGCTGCACGGCCTCGGACGCCGGGTGGTGGCGCAGGTCGGCGGTGAGGAAGGCGTCGACGCCCGCGGCGCGCACGGCGTCGAAGAGACTGTCGCCGGAGCCGCCGCTGACGGCGACGGTGCGCAGATACGCCTCCGGGTCGCCGGCCAGCCGGATGCCCTGCGCGGTGGCGGGCAGCCGGGCGGCGGCGCGGGCGGCGAAGGCGGCCAGGGTCTCGGGGTGGTCCAGCTCGCAGACCCGGCCGAGTCCGCGCCGGCCCTCGGGGTCGGTGGGGTCGGGGACGAGCGGTCCCGTGACGCGCAGGCCGAGGGTGCCGGCGAGGGCGTCGGAGACGCCGGGGTCCGCGGTGTCGGCGTTGGTGTGCGCGACGTGGAGGGCGATGTCGTGCTTGATGAGGGTGTGGACGACCTTGCCCTTGAAGGTGTCGGCGGCGACCGTCGTCGTCCCGCGCAGATAGAGCGGGTGGTGGGTGACGATCAGCTGGGCGCCGAGCTTCCGGGCCTCGTCGGCGATCTCGTGGACCGGGTCGACGGCGAACAGCACCCGGTCGATCTCCGCGTCCGGATCGCCGCAGACCGTGCCGACCGCGTCCCACCCCTCGGCCCGCTCGGGGGGCCAGAGGGCGTCGAGGGCGGCGATGACTTCAGACAGACGGGGCACGGGGGAAAGGCTACCTGTCCGGGGTGGTCCGCCGCCCCTGGCCGCCGGACCTGTACGCCAGGACCGGCGGCCGGACACGAATCGTTACGTCACGCGTCGTCGCCTCTTCGGCGACGCGGTCACTTCACCAGGTCCGCGCGGAGGTCGTCGAGGACCAGGTCGGCCGAGGTGACGCCGAGGCCCAGGTACCAGGTCTCGTCGGAGACGTCCTTGGCCCGGCCCTCCTTGACGGCCTTCAGGTTCTTCCACAGCGGGTTGGAGCGGGCGGTGTCGCGCTGGGTGGCCTTCGGGTCGCCGTAGACGCCGGTGAAGATCCAGTCGGCGTCCGCCTCGTCGATCTTCTCCGGGCTGATCTCGGCGGCGAGGTCGTCGATCTGCTGGTTCTTCGGACGCGGCAGCCCGACGTCCTGAAGGATCGTGCCGATGAACGAGGCCTTGGCGTAGAGCCGGAGGCGGTCGGGCATGTAGCGGACCATCGACACGGTCGGCTTGTCGGGGCCGATGTCCTCGCCGAGCTTCCCGGCCTTCTTCTCGTACGCGGCGAGCGCCGACTCGGCCTGCTGCGTGCGGTCCAGCGCCTGGGCGTTGAGGAGGTAGTTCTCCTTCCAGGTGAAGCCCGGGCGGATGGAGAACACGGTGGGGGCGATCTTGGACAACTCGTCGTACTTGTCCGCAGCGCGGAGCTGGCTGCCGAGGATCAGGTCCGGCTGGAGGCCCGCGATGGCTTCGAGGTTGAGGCTGTTGATCGTGCCGACGCTCTTCGGTTCGCCCGCGTCCTTCTTCAGGTACGAGGGGATGGCCGCGTCGCCCTCGCTGGGGGCGTAGCCGACCGGCTTCAGGCCCAGCGACACCACGTTGTCCAACTCTCCGACGTCCAGCACGACCACGCGCCGGGGTGCGGCCTTGATCTCGGTCTTCCCCATGGCGTGGGTGACCGTACGGGGGAACTCGCCGGCCTTCGCGTCCGTGCCGTACGTCGCGGTCTTCCTCGCCGCGTCCGCGAAGTCCTTGCCGCCCGTGGCGACGGCGGCCTTCTCGCCGCCGCCCGCTTCGGACTTCGCCGCGTCCGCGTCCCCGCCGTCACCGCCCCCGCAGGCCGACAGGGCAAGGGCGGCCGCCACGGCCAGGGCTACTGCGGCGGTACCGCGGGGGCGTAGGGACATCGCTTGCTCCAGTTGTCCGCGTACGTGCGTGGGGGGCACGGGTGTTTGGTTAGGGCCGCCTAAGACACGGCCACCTTCGACAGCACACTCACCCCTGCCACCTCAGGAGAACCCGGGCACCGCCACCCTTATGTGTGAAGTGCGGTGGCTCGTGTTGTTCGGCTGGAAGTGCGAAAACTAGCTTTCGTAGCCGGAGGTGACGAGTCCATGACTGCCTGTGCCATCGAGGGTGGATCCGCCGGGGCCGCCACGACGGCGGACCCGGAAGCGGAACCCGAACCGGAAGAGCCCACAGAGCCCGCGGGGGAGGCCGAGGAGGACAGGGAAGCCGGGCAAGCCCGGGAAGCCCGGGGCGACGGAGAACCGGAAGCGTCGTCCACGGGGGCCGACGCGCGGCCGCACACCGACGACGCACCGCCCCCCGGCGGCTTCACGCTCACCGCGGACGGGGCCTATGCCGCCCGGCTCACCGCGGCTACCGGGCCGCCGGGCGAACGCGCCTGGTATCCGGAGCGGTGGACGCTGGACGGCCCCGAGCCGTACGCGGTGCCCCTCCCCCTCGATCAGCCCGAGGAGCCGGACTCCCAGGTGGCCCCGCTCGCCGACGGGCGGGTGCTGATCCGGCGGCGGGTGGCGGGCCGCCAGATGTTCTCGCTGCTCTACCCGACCGGGCCCGGGACCGGCGAACTCCTGCTGGGCGCGGTCGAGTGCGCGGAGATGACCCTGCTGCCGCCGTCGCCGGACGGCCGGTGCGTGTACGCCCTGGCGGCCGGTGAGCACCACGCGTCGCTGTGGCGGGTGGCGGGCGGGGCGTTCGGGCCCGAGGAGGTCGCGCGGATTCCCGGACGCTGCTCGGGCGGGGTGTGGCTGGACCGGGCGGGCCGGATACTGGCACTGGACCGGCAGGAGCCGGGCGGCGGGCCGGTCAAGGCGGTCGCCGTGGACCTCGGGCGGCAGGGCGAGGTGACGCCGTTGCTCCAGATCGCACCGGGCAGCGACGACCGGCTGCTGCTCGCGGACGCCGACAGCGGGCTGCTGCTGCTCCGCTCCGACGCCCCGGGCCACGACCGGCTCGGCTGGGGGGTGCTGGGGAGCTGTCTGCCGGTCAGGTTCCCGGAGTGCCTGCGCCTCGCGGACGTGGCGGTGACGCCGTTCGCGGTGCAGCCGGGCCAGATGCTGATGCCGGAGAGCTGCGCGGTGGCGCTGCGGATCGACGGGGCCCAGGGCAGTTGGGTGGGCGTCTGGCGTCCGGCGGGCCGGCAGCTGCACCAGTTCGCGGCCCCGCTGGGCTGGGTGCCGGGGGCCGGGTACTGGAGCCGGGACGGCGTGCTGCGCCTGCCGTACGCGAACGGGGCCACGCCCTGCGGCGTGGCGCTGCTGGGTGCCCCCGAGGACGTGGAACCCTCCTCCGCGACCGGCCGTACGGGTGGCGGGGAGGGCGGAGCGGAGAGCGGAACGGAACCGTCCGGCGCCGTCGCCACTCCCTCTGTGTGTAAGCCCGTTCCGTTGGGGCAGGCGCCTCTGCACAGGGCCGCTCGACCTGATTGAATTCAGGGCCTGGGCTACGCGGCCGTACCGGGCGGGCACCGACGGTGACCGCGTCGGATGGCGGTGGCGGGGCTTGCGACACACGTAGGCGCGACACAAGTAAGCGATCACAACGGGGTGACTTCCCACATGTCCGAAGCACGGACCGACACGACCCAGCAGCGCCCGACGGGGGCGGACGAAGGAGCCGGAACCGGCGGTTCCGGAAAGCACCGAGGGGGTGCGTCGGCGGAGAACACGTCGGTGCAGCCGCACGGCCGCCACCGTCGGCCCGCCGAAGCGGAATCCAGGGCGGCCTGAACCGCCGAGCAGTGCACCGCGGAGGGCCCGGACCGGCGGAC
>NZ_JBHXJG010000050.1:0-34587 GCF_042723425.1 Streptomyces sp. NPDC058375
CACGTGAACCACCCGGCTCTCTGCTGTCCGGCCCGCTCAGGCCGCCGCCTCGGACTCCGATGCGCTCGCGGACTCGACGGGGGCGGAGGCGGAGGCCGATTCCGCCGGGCCGCTCGCCGAGGAGGAGCCCTCCGCCGGGGGCGGCTCCGGGTCGTCGGTGGGCGTCTCGGTGGGCGGAGTCGTCGGCGTCTCGGTGGGCGGAGTCGTCGGCGGGGTGGTGGGCGGGGTCGTCGGCGGCTTGGTGGGCTTGGTCGGCTTTCCGCTCGGCGAGGGATCGCCGGAGGAACTGCTCTCGCCGTCCGACGGCCCGCCCGTCCCCGGCGACGTACCGCCCGACGAGGAGGCGCTCGGGGACGGGGAGCCGGAGGTGCTGGGGCTCGCCGAGTCCGAGGCACTCGGGGTCGTGGACGCCTCGCCGGTGGGGTCACCGGCCGGGGACGAGCCGTCGTCCGTCTCGTCCGCGGGCAGGCCGTCGTCGGTCGCGTCCTCGGTGGCGGTCTGCTCGGTGGTGACGTTGCGGCTGTCCGGCTCGTCGCCGTCGCCCGAGGTGACGCCGAGCGTGACGACGGTGCCGAGCACCGCGATCAGCAGGGCGCCCGCGCCCGCGGCGGCCAGGTTGCGCCGGGCGCCGCCCAGGACGGCGCGGCCGGAACCCTTGCGTGCGGCGGGGCCGGGCGGCAGCGAGGAGATGACCGTGGGCTCCTCCTCGGCGGTGTTGCGGAGGAACAGCGGCGCACCCGGTATCCCGCTCGGCGGCGTGCCCGGGGCCTCCTGGAACGCGGCGGGCATCTCGTCGCCCGAGGGGGTCCGGCCGAGGGGGGCGAAGTCCCCGGAGCGGTCCGCGACCAGGGCGAGCGCGCGGCGGCCGGCCACGGCGCCGGACTTGTCGGCGAGCGCGCCGCGCATCCCGATCGAGGTCTCCAGCTCGGTGCGGGCCCGGTCCGGGTTGCCGGTGCAGAGCGCGAGGACGCCCAACTCGTGGTGGAAGTAGGCCTCCTCGGCGACCTCGCCGGCGATCCTGGCGGCCTCCTGGCCGATCCTGAGCGCCCGCTCCCACGCTCCCCAGCCCAGGCCCGCGGCGAAGGCCGGGGAGGCGCTGCGGGCCAGCAGGACGGCCGCGCTGGCCGCTCCCACCTCGTCGCCCGGGACCAGCCGGGTCAGGGAGGCGACGATCGCGTCGGCCTCGGCGACGGCCCGCTGCGGGGTGACCGAGGGGTGCGAGGACCACCAGGCGTAGTGCTGGGCGGCGGTACGGGCGTGGGCGGCGGCGTCGTCCTCGTAGCCGGCGGCCACGAGCTGGGCGAGGACTCCTGCGGCGAGGCGGTAGCGCGGGCCGGCCGGGGAGAGCAGGCCGCAGCCCGCGAGTTCGCCGAGCGCGGCGTCCGCGTGGGTGTCGCCCACGAGGGCCGGCAGATGGGCCTGGTGGGGCACCTCGCCGCCGAGGGCGACGGCGAAGCGCAGGGTCGCGCGGGCCGTCTCGCTGAGCCGGGAGGCGAGCAGCTCGGCGGGCGCGGCGCCCTCGCCGAGGCTGGGCAGGGGGACGTCGAGACCCTCGCCGGTGGGTGCGGGGGCGGCCGTGGGCGCGTCGTCCGCGCGTGGCTCGAAGTAGTCGTACTCGTCGAAGGCTTCGGGGGTCTCCCGCAGCCGGTCGCGCTGGACGAGGAGGGAACCGGCCTGGACGAAGCGGAGCGGCAGGCCCTCGGACTCGAACCAGAGGTCGCCTGCCCAGTTCCGCTCCTCCTCGGTGAGGGGGCGCTCGACGACCTTCTCCAGCAGGGCGAGCGAGGCGCCGCGACCGAGGCCGGCGAGGAGCACCTCCTCCAGGTGGGCGTCGACGCCGGGGGCGGCGCTGTCGGTGGTGGCGGCGAGCAGGAAAGCGCACTCGGGGGTGGCGGCGAGCAGTTCGTCGAGGGCCGCTCCGCCGATCTCCAGGTCGTCGACGGTGACGACGGCGCCGATGGACCTTACGAGCGCGAGCAGTTCGTCGCGGTCGGGGCGGTGGCCCGGGGCCTTGTACACGGTGTCGAAGAGGGCGTGCAGGAGATCGGCGCCGGTGCGGCCGCGGCCGTTGAGGCGGACGACCCCGTCGGGGGCCAGGTCGGCGCAGTCGGCGGCGACGGCGTCCAGCAGGGCGGTGCGGCCGGAGCCGGGCTGGCCGGTGAGGCGGACGCTGCGGCCGCGCGCCAGCAGGCGGACCAGGCGCTCGCGCTCCTCCTGGCGCTCCAGGAGCGGCAGCTGCGGGGCGGGCGGCCCGGCGGGCACGGGGGGTGCGCCGGCGCGTTCGTGGTCGGTGCGTTCGGCGGCGGTGCGGCGGACCGGGGCGTCGGGTCCTGAGCCGGGCGGAATCGCCTCGACCTCGCTGCCGTCGACGGGGTTGACCGTCAGCAGCAGGTCGCCGGCCGTCAGCTGGACGACGCGGACCTGCTGCGGTGTCTGCGGGCCGAAGTCGGCGCCGCCGGAGTCGCGGGACGGCCGGCGTTGGCCGGGCTCGCCGCCGGAGCGGTCATGGCCCTGCCCGTACTCATCGGGTGCCCGGTGTGTCGGGTCCATCGCAAAGTCCCCCAGACGCGTCGTGCGCGGTTGCCCCTCCCGGCCTCACACGCGCCCCGCTGTCGCTTCCGGTCCGGTGTCCGCCATGGGTTCGTTGTCATTCGGCGGACGGCCGAACCCTAGACCTTGGCACAGTATCCACAAAGCGCCGGGGTGCCACGCCGTCCAGGACGTCACGTTCCGGTGAGGATTGCGTGACTTCCGTGCCTGATGCCCGTGCCCGTCCGCCGGGCACTCCTCAGACGCGCGGCAGCGACTCCGCGGCGATGCCGCCCTCGATGGCCAGGATGCGGTGCAGCCGGGTGGCCACCAGGAGGCGCTGCATCTGTGGCGGCACGCCGCGCAGCACGAGGCGGCGGCCGGCCCGTCCGGCCCGGCGGTGGGCCCCCATGATGACGCCGAGTCCGGTGGCGTCCCAGGAGTCCAGCTCGGTCAGGTCCAGCACGAGGTCGCCGACTCCGTCGTCCACGGCGGAGTGCAGGACCGTACGGGCGTCCGCCGCGCTTCGGACGTCGAGGCGGCCCCCGACGACCAGCTCGGCGTGGTCGCCCCTGATGTGCATATGCGCTCCCCGGTCATGCTCCGTAGAAAGTCCGTCTGGCTGACTGTCTGTTCTGACTGTTCCGGCTGTTCTGTCTCTCTGCTCCGGCTGTCTGCTCCGGCTGTTCTGTCGTGCGCCGTCGGCCGCGCCTCTGCCACCACTGACTGCCGCAACGACGGGGAAGTTGCCGTCTGTAAGCGAACCGATACCGAATTCACTCGGTGGAGTGACTCCGGTTCATCGGCGGCCGGTCACCGCCGGGTAGAATCCCCGGCTCTCCCGGCCCGGGCGGTGGTGTGCCGGCGGGCCGGGAGGGGCGGATCCGGTCAGTACGTGTAGAAGCCCTGCCCGCTCTTGCGCCCGATGTCACCTGCGTCGACCATCCGGCGCATCAGCTCGGGAGCCGCGAACTTCTCGTCCTGCGACTCGGTGTAGATGTTGCTCGTGGCGTGCAGCAGGATGTCGACGCCGGTCAGGTCCGCGGTGGCGAGCGGGCCCATGGCGTGGCCGAAGCCCAGCTTGCAGGCGGTGTCGATGTCCTCGGCGGTCGCGACGCCCGACTCGTACAGCTTGGCGGCCTCGATGACCAGCGCCGAGATCAGCCGGGTGGTGACGAAGCCCGCCACATCGCGGTTGACGACGATACAGGTCTTGCCGACCGACTCGGCGAACTCCCGCGCGGTGGCGAGGGTTTCGTCGCTGGTCTTGTAGCCGCGCACCAGCTCGCAGAGCTGCATCATCGGGACCGGCGAGAAGAAGTGCACGCCGACGACGCGCTCCGGACGCTCCGTCACGGCCGCGATCTTGGTGATCGGGATGGCGGAGGTGTTGGACGCGAGGACGGTGTGCTCGCCGACGACCTTGTCGAGGGCGCGGAAGATCTCGTGCTTGACTTCCAGCTTCTCGAAGACGGCCTCCACGACGACGTCCGCGTCGGCCACGGCGTCGAGGTCGGTGGTCGTGGTGATGCGGCCGAGGGCGGCCTCGGCGTCGGCCGCCTCCAGCTTGCCCTTGGCGACGAACTTGTCGTACGAGGCCTTGATGCCGTCGCGGCCCCGGGTCAGCGCGGCGTCGGTGACGTCCCGCAGCACGACGTCCCAGCCCGCCTGGGCGGAGACCTGCGCGATCCCGGATCCCATGAGTCCGGCCCCGATGACGGCGAGCTTCCTGGCCACGTTCGCACCCCTTGGTTTCTGTTCGCCCGTGCGCATTTGTTCACGGCGGTTCACATTGCTCTCCGGCGGAGGTTAGTACCCGTCGGGCGTGCTGGGGCGGTGAAGAGATGCGCGTCACGTCTCAGATGACGGACATCACACCGGGACGCGTCATTCGGCTCCGCGCCGCGCGTAGTTGAGCACCTGATCGCTGAGCAGCCCCTCGATCTCGTCAAGGACGCCGAGGGCGTCGTGGGAGACGTCGACGGCCTTGCGGCCCTTCATCATCTCCTGGCTCACATAGCCGACGAGGGCGTGCTCGATCCAGGCGATCTGGCCGCCGACGAGGAGCGGCAGCGGGTCGCTCTCGCTCGCGCCGGTGTCTTCGCGCAGGGTGGCGACGACGGCCTGGAGCACCTCCTGCTGGAGGTACCAGAGGCGGGCCTTGAGGGTGGGGGCGTCCTCGATGACGCGCATGAAGTCGGCGAAGCCGTCCATGAGCCCGAACTCCGGGGAGACGGCGACGACGGCGGCCCGCACCTCGCGCAGGACGGCCTCGGCGGCGGACTCGCCCCGGTCGCGGGCGCGGACGTACCGGGCGACACGCTGGGTGACGTGCTTCATCCGGTCGAGGAAGAGGTCCTCCTTGGCCGGGAAGTAGTTGTAGACCGTGTTGACGGAGACGTCGGCCAGTTCGGCGATCTCGGCGACCGTCACCGTCACGAAGCCGTGTTCGAGGAACAGCCCGGTCGCCATGTCCGAGATGCGCTGCTTGGCCTGGCGCTTCTTGCGTTCCCTGAGTCCCTCAGCCATGCCTCCATCGTAGGACGCGCTGCACGATCATGGTGTCTCTGAATTTTTGGAGTCATTGCAATTTTGGGCTTGCTCTGTTTTTCTGGCCCCATGACCGTCATCAGCACCTCCGGGCTGGCCCGGACCTTCACGACCCCGAGCGGCCCGGTGGAAGCCGTCCGCTGCGTCGACCTGACCATCCGCGCGGGAGAGATCGTCGCCCTCCTCGGCCCCAACGGCGCGGGCAAGACGACCACCCTGCGCATGCTCACGACCCTGCTCACCCCGACCGGCGGGGCCGCCACCGTGGCCGGCCACGACCTGCTCGCCGACCCGGCGGCCGTCCGTGCCGTCTGCGGTTACGTCGCCCAGTCCGGCGGGGTCGACCCGTTCCTGACCGTTCGGGAGGAGCTGGTCACCCAGGGCAGGCTGTACCGGCTGAGCCGGGTGGAGGCGGCGGCGCGCGCCGAGGAGCTGGCCGCCGCGCTCGGCCTCGACGGACTGCTCGACCGGAAGGCGGTGAGCCTCTCCGGCGGCCAGCGGCGGCGGCTCGACATCGCCATGGGCCTCACCCACCGCCCGGCCGTGCTCTTCCTCGACGAGCCCACCACGGGCCTGGACCCCGGCAGCCGGGCCGACCTGTGGGACCTGGTGCGGGGCCTGCGCGACGACCACGGCACCACCGTCGTCCTGACCACGCACTACCTCGACGAGGCCGACGCGTTGGCGGACCGGCTGGTCGTCATCGACGGCGGAACGGTGGTCGCCGAGGGCACTCCGGCCGAGCTGAAGACCCGGTACGGCGGCTCCCCCGACGCCTCACTCCAGGACGCGTTCCTGGCCGCCACCGGCCGCCCCGCCACCCCCGCAGAACCCGCCCCCGCAGCCGTATAGGACCCCGACGATGCTCTTCCACGACACCGCGGTCATCTTCGGGCGGTACGCCCGGCAGACCCTGCGCTCCCGCTTCCAGATCTTCTTCGGGATGCTGATGCCGCTGCTGTATCTGTTCTTCTTCGGTCCGCTGCTCCAGGACCTGCCGCTCGGCTCCCCCGCCGACTCCTGGCAGGTCCTGGTGCCGGGTCTGCTCCTCCAACTCAGCCTGTTCGGAGCGTCCTTCGCCGGTTTCGCGATCATCGTCGAGAAGTCGACGGGCGTGGTCGAGCGGATGCGGGTGACCCCGGTCAGCCGGCTCGCGCTGCTGCTGGGGCGGGTGCTGCGCGACGCCCTGCTCTTCACCTTCCAGGCCGTCCTGCTGGTGCTCGCCGCGCTGCTCATGGGGTTGCGCGCCCCACTGGCGGGCGTCCTCATCGGCTTCGCGTTCACCGGAGTGCTGGCGCTCTCGCTGGCCTCGCTCTCGTACGCCCTGGCGATGCGCGTCTCCACCCCGCAGGAGTTCGGGCCGGTGATCAACGCGGTGACGATGCCGGCCATGCTGCTCTCCGGTCTGATGCTTCCGATCACGCTCGGCCCCGGCTGGCTGGACGTGCTCTCGCACTTCACGCCGTTCCGCTATCTGGTGGACGCGGTGCGGGACGCCTACACGGGCTCGTACGCCACGACGCACATGCTCTACGGGGTCCTGGTCGCCGCGGGATTCGCCGCCGCGGCCGTGACGGTGGGCACACGGGTCTTCCGGCGGGCCGGAGCATAACTACGCTGACCCCATGGTCAATCTGACGCGCATCTACACCCGGACCGGCGACCAGGGCACCACGGCCCTCGGCGACATGAGCCGCACCGCCAAGACCGATCTGCGGATCTCGGCGTACGCGGACGCCAACGAGGCCAACGCGGTGATCGGGACCGCCGTCGCACTGGGGCAGCTGCCCGAGGAGGTGGTGAAGGTCCTCGTACGCGTCCAGAACGACCTCTTCGACGTGGGCGCCGACCTGTCCACCCCGGTGGTCGAGGACCCGAAGTATCCGCCACTGCGGGTCGAGCAGTCCTACATCGACAAGCTGGAGGCGGACTGCGACCGCTTCCTGGAGGAGCTGGAGAAGCTGCGCAGCTTCATCCTGCCGGGCGGTACGCCGGGGGCCGCCCTGCTGCACCAGGCGTGCACGGTGGTCCGGCGTGCCGAGCGGTCCACCTGGGCGGCGCTGGAGGTGCACGGCGCGTCGATGAACGCGCTGACCGCCACCTACCTCAACCGCCTCTCCGACCTCCTGTTCATCCTGGCGCGGAGCGCGAACAAGGAGGTCGGGGACGTGCTGTGGGTGCCGGGCGGCGAGCGCTAGGGCTCTCTACAGCCGGTCGGCGGGCTCGCGTTCCGCCACCGCGCCCTTGGGGGCCCGCTTCGGGAACACCGTGTAGCCGCCGGCGATGATCAGGTTGATCCCGATCACGATGCCCATCTTCTGCTGCCAGGCCCGCAGCGAGCTGATCGCCCCGTCCGGGCCGACGTACCAGACGGCCGCCTGGAGCAGGCCCAGAGCGACCGCCGCCGCGACGATCCAGCGGGCGGCCGTGCGCCACTCGTGGATCGCGCGGGCCATGCCGTACTTCGGCGGCTTCACCGGCGGCGGGCCGTCGAACCAGCGGTGGGCGACCCAGGCGTCCACCTTCTTGACGGTGTGGTGGCCGAGCCCCACCGTGAACCCGATGTAGACGGCGGCCAGGCCGTGCTTCCAGTCCGGCTCGGCGCCGTTCTTCAGGTCGATGGCCGTCACCACCAGCAGCACGACCTCCAGCAACGGTTCGCACAGCAGCACGGCAGCGCCGAGCTTCGGCTTCCTCGCGACGTACCGCAGGGCGAGTCCGGCGGCCAGCAGAACCCAGAATGCGACCTCGCAGGCCACGACCAGTAGGGCGATCACGACTCTCTCCTCCCGTTCCCTTCCAGGCTCCCGGCCGCCGGGCGCGGACACGTCGTCGGCAGTGACGAAACGGCACTGCATCCTTCGATGTAGTCACGGATCGGTCCGCGAAGGGAGGCCCCGGGGCGGCGGCGCGTGTTGGATGGAGGGGTGCTCACCTCGATCCGCCCCGACCGCGACGCGGTGGCCCTCGCCGTCTCCGGGCTGCTCGGGGGGCTGCTCCTGTGGCGGCTGGGCCTCCACACCCAGGGCGGTCACCCCTTCTCCGCTCCCTGGGTCACCCTCGTACCGCTGACCGTCATGGCCGCGGCCGAGCTGCTGCGCCGCGACGCTCCGCGGACGGCGCTGACGATCGGCGTGCTCGCGCTGGTCGCGGACCAGTTCACCCGGGGCAGCCTCGCCACCGTACTGATGTTCACGGACGTCATGTACGCCGCTGTCCTGTACGGCAGCCCGGCCGCCGCCCGCCGCCTCCCGCCGGCCACGCTCCTGATCACCGTCGCGTCCACGATCGGCTTCCTGGCCTGGTTCCGTAAGCCCGAGGCGCTGCTGATCGGCCTGGTCATCGGGCTGGTCTCCTTCGTTCCCGCCCTCACCGGGGTCAGTGTGCGCAGCCACCGCACCGCCGCCGACAACGCCCGGCTGGCCGCCGCCCAGACCGCGCGGCTCGCCGAGATGGACCGGACGCAGGCGGTGGTCGCCGAGCGGGCCCGGATGGCCCGGGAGCTGCACGACATGGTGGCGGGCCACCTCTCCGCCGTGGCGATCCACTCCACGGCGGCCCTGTCCATCGACGACCCGGAGACCTCCCGCAACGCCCTGAAGGTGATCCGCGAGAACAGCGTCGAGGGGCTCGCGGAGATGCGCCGGCTCATCGGGCTGCTGCGGGAGGGGGGCGAGGAGGAGGCCCCGGTCGCGGCCCCGACGTTGGCGGCCCTGGACGCCCTGGTCGAGCAGACGAACGTCAACGGGGCGTCCGGCGGGCTCGTCTGCACCCTGGAGGACGCCCGGGCCCCGGGGGCGGGCACGCTGCCGACACCGGTCGAGCTGGCCGCGTACCGCATCGTGCAGGAGTCCCTGACCAACGCCCTCAAGCACGCGGCGCCGGGTCCGGTCGTGGTGCGGCTCGGCCGGTCCGGGGAGCTGCTGACGGTCGAGGTGACCAGTGTGTTCGGCAGCCGGACCGGGCCCACGGCGCCCGGTTCGGGGGCGGGCCTGGTGGGCATGCGGGAGCGGGTGGCGCTGCTCGGCGGGACGTTCGCGGCGGGGGCCGAACCGGGCGGCGACGGCGCGAAGGTCTGGCGGGTGCGGGCCGAACTGCCCGTACGGGAGAGGGAGATGCGGGAATGACGATCCGGGTACTGGTCGCGGAGGACCAGTCGGCGGTGCGCGCGGGGCTGGTGCTGATCCTCTCCAGCGCGCCGGACATCGAGGTCGTCGGGGAGGCGGGCGACGGCGAGGCGGCAGTGTGCCTGGCGCGTGAACTCCGCCCGGATCTCGTCCTGATGGATGTGCAGATGCCGCGGCTGGACGGGGTTTCGGCAACCCGGCAGGTGGTGGCGGAGGAGCTGGCGGACGTCCTCGTGCTGACCACGTTCGACCTCGACGAGTACGTCTTCGGGGCGCTGCGCGCGGGCGCTTCCGGCTTTCTGCTGAAGAACACCGACGCCCGCGATCTGCTGGAGGCGGTACGGACGGTGGCGCGCGGCGAGGGACTGATCGCCCCGGCCGTGACCCGCCGGCTCATCGCCGAGTTCGCCGGGTCGGGAGGAGCGGGAGCCGCGCGCGGTCGGGGCACGGCCGACCCGGCGCTGCTGGAGACGCTCACCCGGCGCGAGCGCGAGGTGCTGGGCTGCCTGGGCGAGGGGTTGTCGAACGCGGAGATCGCGCTGCGCCTCTCGATGGCCGAGGCCACGGTGAAGACCCATGTCAGCAGGCTGCTGGGGAAGCTGGAGCTGCGCAGCCGGGTCCAGGCGGCCGTTCTGGCACAGGAGTTGGGGATCTGACCGGGCTCTCGATCTTTGGTCCAGACCTCTTGACGGTTGGTCCAGACCTTTCTACTGTCACCGAACACACACTGCGGTGAGTACGAGAGCACCCGTACTCAGGGCGGCGCAGGGTTTGCAGTCCACGAATCACCCCCGTTTGTTGGACCTCACCCGAGGAGCACCGTTGAGCACCGATACTCCCCAACGCCGTACCAGATTCAGATGGATGCCCGCCGCCAGCGGCAGATTCAAGGTCGTCGCGGGCCTGACCGCACTGATCGTGCCGCTGGCCGCGATGGTGGGGCTGGCCTCCCCCGCCTCGGCAGCCGCGTCGGCCACCGCCACGTACACCAAGAAGTCGGACTGGGGCAGCGGCTTCGAGGGCCAGTGGACGGTGAAGAACACCGGCACCACCGCGCTCTCCTCCTGGACCATCGAGTGGGACTTCCCCTCGGGCACCGCGGTCGGCTCCGCCTGGGACGCCTCCGTCACCAGCAGCGGCACCCACTGGACCGCGAAGAACCTCTCCTGGAACGGGACCGTGGCGCCCGGCGCCAGCATCAGCTTCGGTTTCAACGGCACCGGCTCCGGCTCCCCCACGGGCTGCAAGCTGAACGGCGCCTCCTGCGACGGCGGCCCCACCGTTCCCGGTGACAACCCGCCCTCCGCGCCCGGCAAGCCCACCGCCAGCGACATCACCAACACCTCGGTGAAGCTGAGCTGGAGCGCGGCCACCGACGACAAGGGCGTCAAGAACTACGACGTGCTGCGTGACGGCGCGAAGGTCGCCACGGTCACCGGCACGACGTACACCAACACCGGCCTGACAGCCGGCACCGACTACTCCTACGCCGTTCAGGCCCGGGACACCGCCGACCAGACCGGTCCGGCCTCCGCCTCCACCGCCGTACGCACCACCGGTGGCGGTGGCGAGCAGCCCGGCGGCGACAAGATCAACCTGGGCTACTTCACCAACTGGGGCGTCTACGGGCGCAACTACCACGTCAAGAACCTGGTGACGTCCGGCACGGCCGCGAAGATCACGCACATCAACTACGCCTTCGGCAACGTGCAGAACGGCAAGTGCACCATCGGCGACTCCTACGCCGACTACGACAAGGCATACACCGCCGACCAGTCCGTCGACGGCGTCGCCGACACCTGGGACCAGCCGCTGCGCGGCAACTTCAACCAGCTGCGCAAGCTGAAGGCCAAGTACCCGCACATCAAGGTCCTCTGGTCGTTCGGCGGCTGGACCTGGTCCGGTGGCTTCGGCCAGGCCGTCCAGAACCCCGCGGCCTTCGCCCAGTCCTGCTACGACCTGGTCGAGGACCCCCGCTGGGCCGATGTCTTCGACGGCATCGACCTGGACTGGGAGTACCCCAACGCCTGTGGTCTGACCTGTGACACCAGCGGCCCGGCCGCGATCAAGACCATGGCCGACGCGATGCGCGCCAAGTTCGGCCCGAACAACCTGGTCACCGCCGCCATCACCGCGGACGGCTCCAGCGGCGGCAAGATCGACGCCGCCGACTACGGGGGCGCGGCCCAGTCCTTCGACTGGTACAACGTGATGACGTACGACTTCTTCGGCGCCTGGGCGGCCAAGGGCCCGACGGCCCCGCACTCCCCGCTGACCTCGTACGCCGGCATCCCCCAGCAGGGCTTCACCTCCGCCGACGCCATCGCCAAGCTGAAGGCGAAGGGCGTCCCGGCCAAGAAGCTGCTCCTCGGCATCGGCTTCTACGGCCGCGGCTGGACCGGCGTCACCCAGTCCGCCCCCGGCGGCACGGCGACCGGCGCGGCCCCGGGCACGTACGAGGCGGGCATCGAGGACTACAAGGTCCTCAAGAGCTCCTGCCCGGCGACCGGCACCATCGCCGGCACCGCGTACGCCCACTGCGGCACCAACTGGTGGAGCTACGACACCCCGGCCACCATCGGCTCGAAGATGACCTGGGCGAAGAACCAGGGCCTGGGAGGCGCGTTCTCCTGGGAGTTCTCCGGTGACACCACCAACGGCGAACTCGTGACCGCGATCGCCAACGGTCTCAAGTGATCCCCACGCCGCTGACGTAACACCGCACCACCCCGGAAAAGCACCGGGGAGACGGGTCCGCCCCCCGTCTCCCCGGTTTTTCGCTGTGTACGGTACGGCGGCTACGCGCCGTTCTCAGGCCACATTGACCCGCTGGCCGGGCGGCGCCGCCTCCAGCCAGGCCAGGAAGCCGGTGAGGGCGTCCTCGCTCATCGCCAGCTCCAGGCGCGTCCCCCGGTGGAGACAGCCGAGCACGACGGAGTCGGACAGGAGCGCCAGCTCCTCCTCGCCCTCCGGCATCCGGCGGGCGATCACCTCGATCGCAGAACGCTCCAGGCCCCGGCGGGGGCGAGGAGCGTAGGAGAAGACCCGGAACCAGTCGACGCGGTCACCGCTGTAGCGGGCGACCCCGTAGACCCAGCCTTTGCCGAGGGAGTCCGGTTCCTCGGAGACGTCCCAGCGCAGGCTGCAGTCGAAGGTCCCTCCGGAGCGCTGGATCAGCCGCCGGCGCAGGCCGAAGACGAACAGTCCCAGCAGGACCATGACGACGACGGACAAGCCCACCCACAACGCGAGGACCATCTCCACCGACCTCCTCGCATCGTCGAGTAACGAACACCGAAACCGTATTGCACCTGCATCGCCTCAGCCGCGACACGGCTGGATCGCTCCAGCTCGGGCCGCGGCTGAGTAAAAACATCTGTCAGTGGGGGTGCTAGAGCACCGCCACCGCACGCAGACGGATCTCGGCGCGCCGCTCAGCGGCAGCGTCGGCATCCGACTTCGCGAGCTCCAGCGCCCGCTCGGCGCGCTGGACATCGATCTCGTCGGCCAGCTCGGCGATCTCGGCCAGCAGCGACAGCTTGTCGTCCGCGAACGAGATGAATCCACCGTGCACGGCGGCGATCACGGTGCCGCCCTCGCTCGTGCGGATCGTCACCGGGCCCGATTCCAGCACACCGAGAAGCGGCTGGTGACCGGGCATGACGCCGATGTCGCCGGACGTGGTACGCGCGACGACCAGGGTGGCCTCGCCGGACCAGACACTTCGGTCCGCGGCGACCAGCTCGACATGCAGCTCAGCAGCCAAGGGTGGCTCCTCGGGTCACCACCCGGCCGCCCGGCCGGGTGTTGGGTCAATTCTACGGGGCGTGGTGAGGGGGGCGGGACACACCCACCCCCCTCGGTGAGCCGGAGGCTCAGGAGACGCCGAGCTCCTTGGCCTTGGCCTTGAGGTCGTCCAGGCCACCGCACATGAAGAACGCCTGCTCGGGGAAGTGGTCGTAGTCCCCGTCGCAGATCGCGTTGAACGCGGCGATCGACTCGTCGAGCGGGACGTCCGAACCGTCCAGGCCGGTGAACTGCTTGGCGGCGTGGGTGTTCTGCGACAGGAAGCGCTCGACGCGACGGGCACGGTGGACGACGAGCTTGTCCTCCTCGCCCAGCTCGTCGATACCGAGGATCGCGATGATGTCCTGGAGGTCCTTGTACTTCTGCAGGATCCCCTTGACGCGGCTGGCCGCGGCGTAGTGGTCCTGGGAGATGTAGCGCGGGTCCAGGATGCGGGACG
Organism: Streptomyces sp. NPDC058375; assembly: GCF_042723425.1. NCBI lineage: Bacteria > Bacillati > Actinomycetota > Actinomycetes > Kitasatosporales > Streptomycetaceae > Streptomyces > Streptomyces sp. NPDC058375. Next base: position 13,453 of record NZ_JBHXJG010000050.1, read on the forward strand.
TGGAGTCCAGCGGGTCCACGGCCGGGTAGATGCCCTTCTCCGAGATCGGACGGGAGAGAACCGTCGTCGCGTCGAGGTGGGCGAACGTGGTGGCCGGGGCCGGGTCGGTCAGGTCGTCCGCGGGGACGTAGATCGCCTGCATCGAGGTGATCGAGTGACCACGCGTCGAGGTGATGCGCTCCTGGAGCACACCCATCTCGTCGGCCAGGGTCGGCTGGTAACCCACCGCGGACGGCATGCGGCCGAGCAGCGTGGAGACCTCGGAGCCGGCCTGCGTGAAGCGGAAGATGTTGTCGATGAAGAGCAGCACGTCCTGCTTCTGCACATCGCGGAAGTACTCCGCCATGGTCAGGGCGGAAAGGGCCACGCGCAGACGCGTCCCCGGCGGCTCGTCCATCTGGCCGAAGACGAGCGCGGTCTTCTCCAGAACGCCCGACTCGGTCATCTCGTCGATGAGGTCGTTGCCCTCACGGGTGCGCTCGCCGACACCGGCGAACACCGACACACCGTCGTGCAGCTTCGCCACACGCATGATCATTTCCTGGATGAGGACCGTCTTGCCGACGCCCGCACCACCGAACAGACCGATCTTGCCGCCCTTGACGTACGGGGTCAGCAGGTCGACGACCTTCAGGCCGGTCTCGAACATCTCGGTCTTCGACTCGAGCTGGTCGAAGGCCGGGGCCTTGCGGTGGATCGGCCAGCGCTCGGTGATCTGCGCCTCGGCCTCCGGCTCGTTCAGGATCTGACCGAGGGTGTTGAACACCTTGCCCTTGGTGATGTCACCGACGGGAACGGTGATGCCCGCGCCCGTGTCGATGACCGGGGCCTGGCGCACCACGCCGTCGGTGGGCTGCATCGAGATCGCGCGGACCATGCCGTCGCCCAGGTGCTGGGCGACTTCGAGGGTCAGCGTCTTGCGAGCGCCCTCCTCGGCCGGGTCGGCGACCTCGATGTGGAGGGCGTTGTAGATCTCCGGCATCGCGTCGACGGGGAACTCCACGTCGACGACCGGGCCGATGACCCGGGCGACGCGGCCCGTGGCAGCGGCCGTCTCAACTGTGGTCGTCATTACTTGTCACTCCCCGCGGTCGCGTCGGCCAGAGCACTGGCACCGCCGACGATCTCGCTGATTTCCTGGGTGATTTCGGCCTGTCGGGCCGCGTTGGCAAGCCGGGAGAGGCTCTTGATGAGATCCCCGGCGTTGTCGGTGGCCGACTTCATCGCGCGGCGGCGGGCGGCGTGCTCGGAAGCGGCCGCCTGCAGCAGTGCGTTGTAGATACGGCTCTCGACGTAGCGCGGCAGAAGGGCGTCGAGGACGTCCTCGGCCGACGGCTCGAACTCGAAGAGCGGCAGGATCTCACCCTTGCGGGCGCTCTCCTCGGCCACGTCGTCGAGCGAAAGCGGCAGCATCCGGGCGTCGACCGCGTTCTGCGTCATCATCGACACGAATTCCGTGAAGACGATGTGCAGCTCGTCGACGCCGCCCTCGGCCGTCTCCTGCTGGATGGCCGCGATCAACGGGGCGGCGATGCGCTTGGCATCGCTGTACGCCGGGTTGTCGGTGAAGCCGGTCCAGGAGTCGACGACCTTGCGCTCGCGGAAGCCGTAGTACGCGACACCCTTGCGGCCGACGATGTACGTGTCGACCTCCTTGCCCTCGGAGGCAAGGCGCTCCCGCAGTCGCTCCGCGGCCTTGATGGCGTTGGAGGAGTAACCGCCGGCCAGACCGCGGTCGCTCGTGACGAGCAGGACCGCCGCCCGGGTCGGGGTCTCGACCTCGGTGGTGAGCGGGTGCTTGGCGTCGGAGCCGGTCGCCACCGCGGTCACCGCACGAGTGAGCTCGGTCGCGTACGGCTGCGATGCCGCCACCTTGCGCTGCGCCTTGACGATGCGCGAGGCGGCGATCATCTCCATCGCCTTGGTGATCTTCTTGGTCGCGGTGACGGCTTGGATGCGGCGCTTGTAAACGCGAAGCTGAGCGCCCATCGATCAGCCCTCGCCCAGGAGCTTGCCGTCCGAGGTCTCGAACTGCTGCTTGAAGGCGGCGATCGCGTCGGCGATCGACTGCAGCGTGTCGTCGGACATCTTGCCGCCCTCGGCGATGCTGGTCAGGAGGTCCTTGCGCTCACGGCGCAGGTACTCCAGCAGCTCGCTCTCGAAGCGACGGATGTCCTCGACCGGGACGTCGTCCATCTTGCCCGTGGTGCCGGCCCAGACCGAGACGACCTGCTCCTCCATCGGGAACGGGGCGTACTGCGGCTGCTTCAGCAGCTCGACCATGCGCTTGCCGCGCTCCAGCGAGGCCTTCGAGGCCGCGTCCAGGTCGGAACCGAAGGCGGCGAACGCCTCCAGCTCGCGGTACTGGGCGAGGTCCACGCGAAGCCGGCCGGAGACCTGCTTCATGGCCTTGTGCTGGGCGGAGCCACCGACTCGGGAGACCGAGATACCGACGTTGAGCGCCGGACGCTGACCCGCGTTGAACAGGTCGGACTCCAGGAAGCACTGGCCGTCGGTGATGGAGATGACGTTGGTCGGGATGAACGCCGACACGTCGTTCGCCTTGGTCTCGACGATCGGGAGGCCCGTCATCGAACCGGCGCCCATCTCGTCGGAGAGCTTGGCGCAACGCTCCAGCAGACGGGAGTGCAGGTAGAAGACGTCACCCGGGTAGGCCTCGCGGCCCGGCGGGCGACGCAGCAGCAGGGACACGGCGCGGTAGGCGTCGGCCTGCTTCGAGAGGTCGTCGAAGATGATCAGGACGTGCTTGCCCTGGTACATCCAGTGCTGGCCGATGGCCGAACCGGTATACGGCGCCAGGTACTTGAAGCCGGCCGGGTCGGACGCCGGGGCGGCGACGATGGTCGTGTACTCCAGCGCACCGGCCTCTTCGAGCGCACCACGCACGGAGGCGATGGTGGAACCCTTCTGACCGATGGCGACGTAGATGCAGCGCACCTGCTTGTTCACGTCGCCCGAGCGCCAGTTGTCGCGCTGGTTGATGATCGTGTCGACGGCCAGCGCGGTCTTACCCGTCTGACGGTCGCCGATGATCAGCTGACGCTGGCCGCGGCCGATCGGCACCATGGCGTCGACGGCCTTGTAGCCGGTCTGCATCGGCTCGTGCACCGACTTGCGGACCATGACGCCAGGGGCCTGCAGCTCGAGGGCGCGGCGGCTGTCGGTCTCGATCTCGCCGAGACCGTCGATCGGGTTGCCGAGCGGGTCGACGACGCGGCCGAGGTAGCCCTCGCCGACGCCGACGGAGAGCACCTCACCGGTGCGCTGCACCGGCTGGCCCTCCTCGATTCCGCTGAACTCGCCGAGGACGATCGCACCGATCTCGCGCTCCTCGAGGTTGAGGGCGAGACCGAGGGTGCCGTCCTCGAACTTCAGCAGCTCGTTCGCCATGGCGGAGGGCAGACCCTCCACCTTCGCGATGCCGTCGCCGGCAACGCTGACCGTACCGACCTCCTCGCGCGAGGCCGCGTCCGGCTGGTACGACTGGACAAAGTTATCCAGTGCGTCCCGGATCTCCTCCGGCCGGATCGTGAGCTCCGCCATCTGGGTTCCCTGCTCTCCTTGTTGGGCCCGAAGTTTCTTAAGGGGGTCTGGGGGCCGACCCCCAGGAATCTTCTGCAATTTCTGCACGGCCCAACCGGGCCGCTGGTCTTGCCTTGTTCTTGCTCTGTGCCGACCGCGCTGGGTCAGCCGGCCATGCGCCGGGTCGCCTCTTCGAGGCGCTCCGCGACGGTGCCGTTGATGATCTCGTCACCGACGCGCACCGAGATCCCGCCGAGGACCGCGGGGTCCACGTCCAGGTTCAGGTGCATCTCCCGGCCGTACAGCTTCGCCAGGGCGGCGCCCAGGCGCTGCTTCTGCCGGTCGCTGAGCGGCACCGCCGAGGTGACGACGGCGACCATGCGGTTCCGGCGCTCCGCGGCGAGCTTGGACAGCGAGTCCAGCCCTGCTTCCAGGCTACGTCCACGGGGCTGGGTCACGAGACGGACGATGATCCGCTCGGTGACCGGCTGCGCCTTGCCGCCGAGCAGGCTGCGGAGCAGCTCGCCCTTGGCGGTGGCCGTGGCCGTACGGCTGGTGAGCGCGGAACGCAGCTCCGTGTCGGAGCCGACGATCCGGCCGAACCGGAACAGCTCGTCCTCGACGTCGTCGAGGCTGCCGCCGCGCTGGGCCGCGGTGAGGTCTGCGGTGTTCGCCAGCTCCTCGACCGAGTCCACCAGGTCACGGGACTGCGACCAGCGGGACCGGACGAGTCCGGAGACCAGGTCGACACTCTCGCCGCCGACCTGTCCGCTGAGCAGGCGCGTGGCCAGGTCGGCCTTGCTCTCGCCGCTCTGGGCCGGGTCGGTGAGAACCCGGCGCAGGGATACTTCGCGGTCGAGCAGCGAGGTGACCGAGGCCAGCTCCTCGGCGAGCTTCGTCGCGTCGACCGACGTGTTGTCGGTCAGCGCGTCGAGACGCTCGCGTGCGGCAGCCAGTGCTTCGCGGCTCGCGCCGTTCATCGGGCCGCCTCGGCCTTCGCCTCGAGCTCGTCGAGGAACCGGTCGACGGTGCCGCTCTGCCGGGCGTGGTCCTGGAGGGACTCGCCGACGAGCTTGCCGGCCAGATCGGTGGCGAGCTTGCCCACGTCCTGACGCAGCGCCGAGGCAGCGGCCTTGCGGTCGGCCTCGATCTGGGTGTGGCCGGCGGCGATGATCTCCTCGCGCTGCCGCTGACCTTCCGCCTTCATCTCCTGGATGATGACGGCACCCTGCTCCTGCGCCTCCTGGCGCAGACGCGCGGCCTCGTGACGGGCCTCGGCGAGCTGGGCCTTGTACTGCTCAAGAACGCTCTGCGCCTCGGTCTGAGCCGCTTCTGCCTTCTCGATGCCACCTTCGATCGCCTCACGACGCTCGTCCAGGGCCTTGTTGATGGCCGGGAGGAGCTTCTTGTAGAACGCGAAGAAGACAATGCTGAAGCAGATCAGACCGATGACGATCTCGGGCCAGACCGGCAGCAGCGGTGACTGCGGCTCCTCGGCTGCCAGATGCAACATGGTGGACCTTTCGTCGAAAACGTATCGTCAGGTCGCCGGGACTACTTCGGGTAGATGAAGGGGGCGACGAAGCCGATCAGGGCCAGGGCCTCGATGACCGCGAAGCCGAGCAGCATGTTCTGGCGGATCAGGCCGGCCGCCTCGGGCTGGCGGGCGATGGCCTGCACACCGTTACCGAAGATGATGCCGATACCGACGCCGGGGCCGATCGCCGCGAGGCCGTAACCGATGGTGCCGACGTTGCCCACAACGGCTGCGAGAGTCTCAGACATGGATCTGTGATTCCTTCTCTTGATTGGCCGGTGGAGATTGCGTCCACCGGACGTTCTAGGGGGTGTCCGGGTGGTGGCCCGGGTGTCCTCAGTGCGCTTCTTCGAGCGCCTGGGACAAGTACGTGGCGGTCAGCACGGTGAACACGTAGGCCTGGAGCGCCTGGATGAACATCTCGAAGACGGTCAGGGCCAGCGTCACGGCGAACGACGCGGTGGCGTAGACGGTGCCGAGCACGGTGCCGAGCATGTACCAGGTCGCGATCGTGAAGACCAGGATCAGGATGTGACCGGCGAACATGTTCGCGAAGAGCCGGACCGCCAGCGTGAAGGGGCGCACGAAGATGTTCGAGACGAACTCGATCGGCGTCAGGATCACGTAGATCGGCTTGGGCAGGCCGCTGGGCACGCACAGGTTGCGGATACCGCCGACGAAGCCGTTGCTCCGGAAGGTCACCGTCATGTAGACGACCCAGACGAGCAGGGCCAGTCCGACCGGGTACGCGATGAGCGAGCTCACCGGGAACTGCGCGATCGGGATGATCGCCCAGAGGTTCAGCATCCAGACGAAGAAGAACAGCGACACCAGCAGCGGGACGAAGGGCTCGCCCTTCTTGCCGATGATCTCCTTGGCGATGCCCCGGTGCACGAAGTCGTAGAGCGCCTCGGCGATCATCTGGAGCTTGCCCGGAACGACCTTGGGCTTGGAGAAGCCGGCCCAGAACAGAGCCAGGATGGCGAACGTCCCGATGATCGCGAGCAGCATCGGCTTGTTGAACTCGACCGGCCCGATCGAGAAGATCGGGTCGAAGATGAACGACCACGCGCTCGGGGCTGGGAATCCGCACGAGCCCTGGAACAGGTGGCAGTCAACCTCGAAGGCGAGCGTCTGGGCGTCAGCAGTCACCAGGAGCTCCTTCTGCATGGCGCATGGATACGGCTACCTCGTTGTATCGGAGCGGCTGGCAGCCGCAGGTCGGCACCGGACTGGTTCTTACGGTGAGGAGGCGGCGGCCGGGCCCGAAGCCTCGCGATGTATCAGGCGACAGCCGTGTTGTCCGCGCCCGCAGTACCGCAACCGAGACCGGACGATAGCAGCATGTCGAACAGGGCTTTATCCCGGCCCTACTGGTCATGCTTCCCCTCGGTTTTGCCCGGGGTGTTCCCGCTCTCCCCGTCGGGATCGACGTACAGGGTCTTGCTCCTGGCGTGCAGCACGGTCTGCGTGACGATCCAGGTGATCACCGAGACGACCAGCGTGAGGGCGAAGACCTGGAGGTCGAAGAGAGAGGTGTTCCTGATGGCCATGATCAGGCCGAGCAGGAGCACGAGCTGGACCGAGTAGACCAGCAGCCCCATGCCCTGGAAGAGGTGCGGCATCGACTTGGCGACCCACTGCAGCGCCAGCTGTCCGAGGGCCATGAAGAGGATGACCACCACACAGCCCACGACGGCGCCGATCGCCCCCTTGCCGCCGACGACGAGCCCGCCGACGAGCGTGGCGATGGCTCCCACCGCGGCGGTGGGGGTGGCGATGCGCAGTACTTCGCGCATGTCGGACTGCATGGCGGCAGCTCCACTGGTCTGAGAGGAGGAATGGGGCGTCGTCATGGACGAGCGTAGGCCCGGTCCGCGAGGCGGTTTACCAGGCCAAAGGACCGTCTCACTAGGGTCCTTCGGCTCCGTCACCGGGTCTCGTGAACGGTATCACAAACTATTTGATGAGGTCTTTACCTGGAAAGTGTGCTAACTGTCACACATGAGAGTTACTCCGCGCGTGTGTGCACGACAAGGCGGCACTCTGTCTGGTAATGCACTGCGGCTTCCGAATCGTCAACGCGAGGAGTCGATGGAACGGCGATCGGAGAACCGCGAACGAGCGCCGATCGCGGTAGCGCCGTTGACGCCGGACACCCCGACCGCCACGGGGGCCCGTTCGGCGGCCTCCTCGCCCATCTGAGCTTCTGCCACGCCCTGTTGGGCCCCCGAGGCCACGAGCGGCGGCTTCTCGCCGTAGGAGGACGAGGGAGACTGGGCCTGCTCCGCGGCGCGGTGGCGGTAGCGCGGCGGCACGAAGCGGTTGGCCCAGTGCGGGGCGCGCGGGGTGAAGCGCGGCATCAGCAGCAGCACCAGGCCCACCGCGCTCGCCGCGAGGATGACGAAGACGATCCACATCGAGGCCGAGTGCACCGAGTACGCGACGGCGCCGAAGGCGATGAGGGCCGACCAGAAGTACATGATCAGCACGGCCCGGCTGTGCGAGTGGCCGATCTCCAGGAGCCGGTGGTGCAGGTGCCCCCGGTCGGCGGCGAACGGCGACTGGCCGTTCCAGGTGCGCCGGACGATGGCGAGGACGAGGTCGGCGGCCGGGATCGCGATGATCGTCAGCGGCAGCAGCAGCGGGATGAAGACCGGCAGCATCGCGTGGGTGGCCCCGCGCTCACTGCCCTCGAACAGCCGCATCGTGTCGGGGTCGACCTGGCCGGTGATCGAGATCGCGCCCGCCGCCAGCACCAGGCCGATCAGCATCGAGCCCGAGTCGCCCATGAAGATCCGCGCGGGGTGCATGTTGTGCGGCAGGAAGCCGAGGCACATGCCCATCAGGATCGCCGCGAAGAGCGTCGCGGGGGCCGCCGCCTCGATCCCGTACCCCATCCAGAGCCGGTAGGCGTAGAGGAAGAACGCCGCCGAGGCGATGCACACCATGCCCGCCGCGAGCCCGTCCAGGCCGTCGACGAAGTTGACCGCGTTGATCGTGATGACGACCAGCGCCACCGTGAGCAGCGTGCCCTGCCACTGGGTGAGGGCGACCGTGCCGACGCCGGGGATCGGCAGCCACAGGATCGTGAGCCCCTGGATGACCATGACGGCGGCGGCGATCATCTGACCGCCGAGCTTGATCAGGGCGTCGATCTCGAACTTGTCGTCGAGGACGCCGATCAGCCAGATCAGGGCCGCGCCGGAGAGCAACGCCCGTGGCTCGTTGGAGAGTTCGAAGACGCCCTGCAGATTGAACAGGTGGTCGGCGACGATCAGTCCCGCACACAGTCCGCCGAACATCGCGATCCCGCCGAGCCGGGGTGTCGGCTCCCGGTGGACGTCGCGCGCACGGATCGCGGGCATCGCCCCGACCGCGATGGCGAACTTACGCACCGGTCCGGTCAGCAGATAGGTCACCGCTGCCGTGACACAGAGCGTCAGCAGGTAATCACGCACGGGCTGCCCCACAGGTCTCGCCGGCCATCTCAGCCCCACACCCTAGTCTCTGATACAAGGACTCAACGGTACGGGTGATGGTTGCATGCGACTCGCCTACCCCGGATAGGGCGGATTCCGCTCGGCCAGTACCCGGACCTCCGCCGCGATCGGGCTCACATCGCCCCTCTCCCGTACGGCCGCTCCGAACAGGGCCGCGATCCGGGCCATGTCCCCCTCGTCCATCCCCTGGGTGGTGACGGCGGCGGTGCCCAGACGGATGCCCCGGGCGTCACCGTACGGCAGTGCGCAGGTGTCCAGGACCACACCGGCCGCCGCAAGCCGCTCACGGGCGGTGCGGCCGTCGACACCGAGCGGGGCCGGGTCCGCGACGACGATGTGGGTGTCCGTGCCGCCGGTGGTCACCTCGAACCCCTCCGCCTCCAGACCGGCGGCGAGCACCCTGGCATGGGCGACGACCTGGTGGGCGTAGAGCGTGTACGCGGGGGTGGCCGCCTCGCCGAACGCGACCGCCTTCGCCGCCACCGTGTGCATCTGCGCCCCGCCCTGCGTGAACGGGAACACCGCCCGGTCGATCCGCTCGGCCAGCTCCGCACCGCACAGGATCATGCCGCCGCGCGGTCCGCGCAGCACCTTGTGCGTGGTGGCGCAGACCACGTCGGCGTACGGGACCGGGTTCGGCGCCGCTCCCCCGGCGATCAGCCCCATCGGATGAGCGGCGTCCACGATCAGATACGCCCCGACCTCGTCGGCGATCTCCCGGAACAGCGCGTAGTCGGGATGGCGCGGATAGGAGATGGAGCCGCAGACGATGGCCTTGGGGCGGCGGGCGCGGGCCAGCGCGCGGAGCCGGGTGTGGTCGATGAGGCCGGTGTCCGGGTCGGCCCCGTAGCCGACGAAGTCGAACCAGCGGCCGGAGAAGTTGCCTGGCGCCCCGTGGGTGAGATGTCCCCCGTACGGGAGTCCCATCGCGAGGACCGTGTCGCCGGGGCGCAGCAGCGCGGCGTAGGCGGCGAGGACGGCGGAGGAGCCGGAGTGCGGCTGGACGTTGGCGTGTTCGGCGCCGAAGAGGGCGGTGGCCCGGCGGAGCGCGATGCGTTCGGCGGCGTCCGCCTGCTCGCAGCCGCCGTGGTGGCGGGCGCCCGGGTACCCCTCGGCGTACTTGTTGGCGAGCGGGGAGCCGAGGGCGGCCAGGACCGCGGGCGACTGGAAGTTCTCGGCGGCGATCAGCTGGAGGGTGCCCGCCTGCCGGTCCCGTTCCGCGAGGAGGATCCCGGCGACCTCCGGGTCCTGGCTCAGCAGCGCGCCGAAGTCCTGGGGCAGGGCGGCGGGGCGGTCGGGCGCGGGCGGCACGGCCGCGGGTGCGGCGGGAGAGGTGACCGGCATGGGACGGCTCCGGGCCTGGAGGTGGGTGCGCCGGCGAGAGGTGCCGGTGTCAGCTCCAACGTACGCCGGGGCGGGGCGCTGTGCCCGCTGTCGCGGGGCGCCGTACGCCGGTCGGCGCACCGGCCCTCGGTGCGGGGTGCGCGGGTCGTCCGGCGGGGCCGCGTACGGGGGGCGGCGCGTAGGCCGTACGCCGACGCGTGTCCGCGTCCGTCAGCTCGGGGCGCGTACGCCGGTGAGCGCGGTGACGACCGGGTCGAGCGCCTGGTTGATCTCGTCGCCGATGGAGCGGAAGAAGGTGATGGGGGCGCCGTAGGGGTCGTAGACCTCGTCCGCCTCGGCGGTCGGGGCCAGCAGCCAGCCGCGCAGCGCGGCGGCGGCGCGGACCAGGGCGCGGGCGCGCTCGACGACGCCCTCGTCGCGCGGGTCGGGCAGGGTGGCCGGGTCTATCGCCCGGACCAGCCGGGTGAACTCCTTGAGCGTGAAGGTCCGCAGGCCCGCGGAGTGGCCCATGGAGATGACCTGGGCGCGGTGGTCGCGGGTGGCGGTGAGGACCAGGTCGGCGCGGATGACGTGCTCGTCGAGCAGTTCGCGGCCGACGAATCCGCTGGCGTCCGCGCCGAAGTCGGCGAGGACGACCTCGGCGTTGGCCTCCATGGGCGCGCCCTCATGGCCCCAGGTGCCCGCGCTCTCCACGATGAGGCCGCCGCTGAGCGGGTCGCCGAGGCGGTCCACCAGGGCATGGCGGGTCAGCCGCTCGGTGATGGGCGAGCGGCAGACGTTGCCGGTGCTGACGTGGAGGATGCGGAAGGTGTCGGTCCGCCCCGCTATGCCACGCCCCTCGGGGGCGGTCAATTGGCCACCTCGAGGTCGGGGACCACCTTGCGCAGCTCCTCCGCGGAGAGGGCGCCGGCGCGCAGCAGGACCGGGGTGGCACCGGTGACGTCGACGATGGAGGACGGCACGATGCCGGGCGTCGGGCCGCCGTCGAGGTAGACGGAGACGGAGTCCCCGAGCATCCCCTGGGCGGCGTCGCAGTCCTCGGGCGAGGGGTGTCCGGTGAGGTTGGCGCTGGAGACGGCCATCGGACCGACCTCGGTCAGCAGCTCGATGGCGACCGGGTGCAACGGCATCCGGATCGCGACGGTGCCCCGGGTGTCGCCGAGGTCCCACTGGAGGGAGGGCTGGTGCCGGGCGACGAGGGTGAGGGCGCCGGGCCAGAAGGCGTCGACGAGCTCCCAGGCCTCCTCGGAGAAGTCGGTGACCAGGCCGTGCAGGGTGTTCGGCGAGCCGATGAGGACGGGGGTGGGCATGTTGCGGCCCCGGCCCTTGGCGTCCAGCAGGTCCGCGACGGCCTCCGAGGTGAAGGCGTCCGCACCGATCCCGTAGACGGTGTCGGTGGGCAGCACGACCAGTTCGCCCCGGCGGACGGCCGATGCGGCCTCGCGCAGGCCCGTGGTCCGGTCGGTGGCGTCGTTGCAGTCGTATCGCCGAGCCATCAGCCGGCCTCCTCGGACAGGTGCGGGTACGGGTGGTGGAGCCGGGGGCCGGTCACGGCATGGCCTTGCGGGCGGTGGCGAACCGGGGGCGCTTGTTGAGGTCGGGGTGGTCGGCCGCGTCGGCCCAGCCCCGCTCCTCGGTGAAGATCCAGGGGACCTGGCCACCCTGGGTGTCGGCGTGCTCGATGACGACGAGGCCGCCGGGGCGGAGCAGACGGTGGGCGGTGCGTTCGATGCCGCGGATGGTGTCGAGGCCGTCCTCGCCGGAGAACAGGGCCATCTCCGGGTCGTGGTCGCGGGCCTCGGGGGCGACGTACTCCCATTCGGTGAGCGGGATGTACGGCGGGTTGGAGATCACCAGGTCGACCTGGCCGTCGAGCTCGGGAAGGGCGCTCAGGGCGTCTCCCTTGTGCACGGTGACCCTGGACCCCTCGGCGTTCTTCCGCGTCCACCTGAGGGCGTCCTCGGACAGCTCCACGGCGTGTACGCGGGAGCGGGGGACCTCCTGCGCCATGGCGAGCGCGATGGCGCCCGATCCGGTGCACAGGTCGACGACGACGGGCTCGACGACGTCCATCGCGCGCACCGCGTCTATGGCCCAGCCGACGACCGACTCGGTCTCGGGCCGGGGCACGAAGACGCCGGGCCCGACCTGGAGTTCCAGGTAGCGGAAGAAGGCGCGGCCGGTGATGTGCTGGAGGGGTTCGCGGGCCTCGCGGCGGGCGATCGTCTCCCAGTACCGGGCGTCGAAGTCGGTGTCGGGCACCGTGTGCAGCGCGCCCCGCTTGACCCCGTGGACGTACGCCGCGAGTTCCTCGGCGTCGAATCGCGGTGAGGGGACACCGGCGTCGGCCAGCCGCTGGGTGGCCTGGGCCACCTCGGCGAGCAGCAGGTTCATCGCGGTTCTCCGTACGGTTTACGGGTGTGCGGGGCGGGCGGGGCGCTTACGCGTTGGCGAGCTTGGCGGCGGAGTCGGCGTCGACGCACGCCTGGATGACGGCGTCCAGCTCTCCGTCGAGCACCTGGTCCAAGTTGTACGCCTTGAAGCCGACGCGGTGGTCCGAGATGCGGTTTTCCGGGAAGTTGTACGTCCGGATCTTCTCGGAGCGGTCGACGGTACGGACCTGGCTGCGGCGCACGTCGGAGGCCTCCTGCTCGGCGGCCTCCTGGGCGGCGGCGAGCAGGCGGGACCGCAGGATGCGCATGGCCTGCTCCTTGTTCTGGAGCTGGCTCTTCTCGTTCTGGCAGGAGGCGACGACACCGGTCGGCAGGTGCGTGATGCGGACGGCGGAGTCGGTCGTGTTGACGGACTGCCCGCCGGGCCCGGAGGAGCGGTAGACGTCGATACGCAGGTCGTTGGCGTGGATCTCGACGTCGACCTCCTCGGCCTCCGGCGTGACGAGCACGCCCGCGGCGGAGGTGTGGATGCGGCCCTGCGACTCGGTGGAGGGCACGCGCTGCACGCGGTGCACGCCGCCCTCGTACTTCATCCGGGCCCAGACGCCCTGGCCGGGCTCGGTCGCGCCGTTGCCGCCCTTGGTCTTGACGGCGACCTGGACGTCCTTGTAGCCGCCGAGTTCGGACTCGGTGGAGTCGATGATCTCGGTCTTCCAGCCCACGCGCTCGGCGTAGCGCAGATACATGCGCAGCAGGTCGCCGGCGAACAGGGCGGACTCGTCGCCGCCCGCGCCCGCCTTGATCTCCAGGAGCACGTCCTTGTCGTCGCTGGGGTCGCGCGGGACGAGGAGGAGGCGGAGCTTCTCCGTGATCTCCTCGCGCTGCTTCTCCAGCTCCTTGACCTCGGCGGCGAAATCGGGGTCGTCCGCGGCGAACTCGCGGGCGGTCTCGATGTCGTCGCCGGTCTGCTTCCAGGCCCGGTACGTGGAGACGATCGGGGTCAGCTCCGCGTAGCGCTTGTTCAGCTTGCGCGCGTTGGCCTGGTCGGCGTGGACCGACGGGTCGGCGAGCTTCTTCTCGAGACCGGTGTGTTCACCGATCAGTTCCTCGACCGCCTCGAACATGCGGGGGCTCCTGGTTGGTCTGAAATCTGCGGGCCTGCTGGAGGGCGTACTGCCCGGTGGGTGTCCTGCGGGGGTTCCCCCGGGCACCCGACCGGAAAAAACGCCGGTTCCGACGCCCCCGGAAAGAGGGCGCCAGGAACCGGCGCAGTGGCTCGCTACTTGCTGGCGGAGCCGGCAGCCTTGCCGAAGCGGGCCTCGAAGCGGGCCACGCGGCCGCCGGTGTCGAGGATCTTCTGCTTGCCCGTGTAGAACGGGTGGCACTCGGAGCAGACGTCGGCACGGATGGTGCCGTTGTCGATGGTGCTCCGGGTGGTGAACGACGCACCGCAGGTGCAGCTGACCTGCGTCTCGACGTACTCGGGGTGGATCTCGCGCTTCAAGGTGTCTCCTAGTTTCGGGAGGGCGCCGGGTCGTCCGCGCGGATTTGCGGGGCCGTGAACCGGGGCCGACGTACCAGTCTGCCAGGACCGGCCGTATCTCCCAAAACCGGGGCCGGAGCGCAGGTATTCCCCGACCGGCCGCGCACGCAGGGTGACCGGTGGGGCTACTCGACGACCTTGTCGGCGTCGCCCTTGTCGCCGGCCGACTTCTCGGTGGCTGAGGCGGGGATCGGCCGGTCGTTCTTGAGGGCGGCCCAGACCTGCCGGCCGGCCTTCTCCTGGGGCAGGACGCGGTTCGGGTCGGCGGGGTCGTACTCCACGGGCAGGGTCACCATGTGGACGTTGTCGGCGCCGAGCCCCTTGAGTCCGTTGGCGAAGCCGGTGAGCTTCTTGACGGAGCCGAGGCCGGAGTCGGTGGTGACGGCCTTGGTGGCGGCGTCCGCGAGACCGTAGAGCTTCTTGGGGCTGGAGAACACCCCGACGCTCTTCGCCTGCTCCATGAGCGCCTTGATGAACGCCTGCTGGAGCTGGATGCGTCCCAGGTCGCTGCCGTCGCCGACGCTCTTGCGGGTACGGACGAGCCCGAGGGACTCCTCGCCGTCCAGGGTGTGGGTGCCGGGCTCCAGGTCGAGGTGGCTCTTGGAGTCGTCGATCGCGGTCTTCGTGGTGATCTCGACGCCGCCGAGCTCGTCGATGAGCTTCTTGAAGCCGGTGAAGTCGACTTCCAGGTAGTGGTCCATGCGGATGCCGGACATCGACTCGACGGTCTTCACCGCGCAGGCCGGCCCGCCGACCTCGTAGGCGGTGTTGAACATCGCCCGGTGCTCGGCGGGGACCTGGTCGCCGGTGGTGTCGCTCTCACAGCCGGGGCGCTCGATCAGGGTGTCGCGCGGTATCGAGACGACGCTCGCGGACTTGTGGCCCTTGTCGACGTGCACGACCATCGCCGTGTCGGAGCGGGCCGCGCCCTCGTCCTCGCCGTACTTCCCGTTGTCACCGGAGCGCGAGTCGGAGCCCAGCACCAGGATGTCCTGCGAGCCGTCGTCCACGTCGTCGGGACGGTCGGTCCCGAGCTTGGCGTCGATGTCGATGCTGGAGAGGTTGCCGTCGAGCGCCATGTAGGCGTAGCCGAGACCGGCCCCGCCGACGACCACGACCCCCGCCACCGTCCAGGCCGCGACGACCTTGGCACGGTGCCGGCGGGTCGGCTTCCTCCGTCGGCTGCCGGTGCCGCGTATGCGACCCGTGCTCCTGCTCTGCTCGCTCACGCGTCTCCCTCGTCACTCCTGTTGCCCGTCTGCCCCCTGCCGTGGTGGTCCACGCCCGGTCGGCCTCTCCTGGTGGGACGGCCGAAGCACCAAGAAGGGTTGCATACACGCCTGTGGCCCCCGTCCGGGGACGGGGGCCACAGGCCTTACGGGCGTACGAGCCGTGAGGCGGCGTTCACCTGGGGTTTCGCGCTCCCTACAGCGATCGTGCGGGCTGCTGCGCGGCCGTACGGGATGTGGTCAAGGTCTCGGGCGGGCCGAGGTCAGCCGAAGAGGTTGTAGTTGTTGGCTCCGGTGCCCAGCAGCTTGCGGGCGCCGAAGATGTCGCTGTCGGACTTGCCGGTGCCCGGGTAGAGGTACAGCTCCCCGGTCTTCACCCGGACGATGATGTCCGCGTGGCCGTCGCCGGTGAAGTCACCGGTGGTGACCAGGGCCGTGGCCACGTCCCAGGTCCGGACGAGGACCTTGGGCGCGAACGGGGCGCTCGCCTTGCCGGTGCCCTTGAAGAGGTACATCTTGCCGCCGCTGCCGCGGGCGATGATGTCGGCCTTGCCGTCGTTGGTGAAGTCGCCGCTGCCGCGCACCATGTTGAAGTTCAGGCCACCGCCGCCGATCTTGGTCCGAGCGGCGAAGGTGCCGTTGCCCTTGCCCGGGTACAGCCAGAAGCCGCCGGAGGAGTCGGTCGAGAGGATGTCCGGGTGGCCGTCGCCCGTCAGGTCGCCGGGGGCGAGGATCTGCTTGCGGGTGCCCCAGCCGGTGGCCAGCTGCTTGACGTTCCATTCCGCGGACGCCGGGCTGTACCACTGCCAGTACAGGTTGCCGTCCTGGCCGCGGATCAGGAGGTCCTGCTCGTCGTCCCGGTTGAGGTCGGTCTGGAGCAGGACGTTGATACCGCCCCAGTCGTCACCGAACTCGTTCTTCTTCATCCCGCTGCCCGTCGAGGCGAAGAGGTACAGGTCGTTGTCGGACGCATTGCGCGCGACGAGGTCCGCACGGTGGTCGTAGGTGGGATTCGTGTCGTAGGCCCGCGCGTTGACGGCGGGAGCGTACGTGGTCATCTTGGCGAAGACGCTGTACGCGCCCTCTCCGACGCAGTCCTCGATGCCCCACGACACGATGCCGGCCAGCTTGCCGCCGATCACCAGCGGGCCGCCGGAGTCACCGTTGCACGACCCGGTGGTCTCCGCGTCGGTCGCACCCGTCTTGCCGGCGCAGACCATGTGGCCCGCCACGAAGTAGTTGCTGCCGTACGAGTCGCGGCATGCCGCGTCCGAGACGATCGGGATCGTCGCCGAGCGCAGGGTCGTGGAGATGTCGTCGCTGGCCGAGGTCGTACGGCCCCAGCCGTAGACCTTCGCCTGCGTGCCCGGCGCGTAGAGCGCGGTGTCGGTGTTCGACGCCAGGGGCAGCGGCTTGGCCGGGAGGACGCGGTCCACCGTCAGCACGGCGATGTCGTTGTCGGCCGCACCCTCGTTGTCCCGGTAGAGCGGGTGGCTCCACTGGCGGTAGGGCAACGCGACGAACTCGGTGTCGCTCGGCTCGATGGAGGCGTTGCCGACCGCGACGACGCCGTACTCCCCCCAGTTGTAACCGTCCACGCAGTGCGCGGCCGTGGCGATCTTCGTGGGCGCGATGACCACGCCGCCGCAGAAGAAGCCGGTGCCGTCCGGGGCGGAGTACCAGAGCTGCGCCATCCACGGCGCGGCGGAGATCGGCGTCGGCGTACCGCCGATGACCATCGGCGTGGGTGTGGGGCCGTCGCCCCGGGAGAACTCGGCCGGCGGAAGCGCCTTGCGCTCGGCCGCCGCGGCTTCGGCGATCCGCTCACGCAGCACCGAGTCGGGCGGGGAGACGGGCCGTTCGGCAGCTGCCGCGGACAGCGACGGCGACGGCTCCTCCGCCTGGGAGGTGGACATCGTCAGCGCGGTGCCGACGAGGGCGAGAACGGTGACGGCCGCCCCCGGGACGGCGAGTCTGAGCCGGCGCGCGTGCCGGCCCCCCGTGGTGCGTATGTGCACGCGGTGATCCTTCGGATAGGAACCGGCGGCACGGAAAAGCCCCGCCGGTCGGGATACGGCGGGGATGCGTGAACTGCGCACAGCGCAGGGCGGATCACCGCAGGGCTCACGCCTCTGCTGTTCCGCCTCGATGGCCCCCCACCTCAACTGGCCCAAATATTACGTGAGTAACAACGGCAAGGGAATGTGCAGAGAAGGAAAAGAAGAAGAAAAGGGAACCAGGGAGACGGAAAAAGGCTCTGTCCCCTCACCTCGGTGAGGGGACAGAGCCTTTTGTACCGCTGAGCCCGGTCAGTCGTTGCCGTTTCCGCTGCCCGGCGTCGTCTTCTGGATCTGGAGCAGGAACTCCGCGTTGGACTGGGTCTTCTTCATCCGGTCCAGGAGGAGTTCGATCGCCTGCTGCTGGTCGAGCGCGTGCAGCACCCGGCGCAGCTTCCAGACGACGGCCAGCTCGTCAGTGCCGAGCAGGATCTCTTCCTTACGGGTTGAGGACGCGTCGACGTCCACCGCCGGGAAGATGCGCTTGTCCGAGAGCTTCCGGTCGAGCTTGAGCTCCATGTTGCCGGTGCCCTTGAACTCCTCGAAGATCACCTCGTCCATGCGCGAGCCGGTCTCGACGAGCGCGGTGGCCAGGATGGTCAGCGAGCCGCCGTCCTCGATGTTGCGCGCGGCGCCGAAGAAGCGCTTCGGGGGGTACAGCGCGGTCGAGTCGACACCACCGGAGAGGATGCGGCCGGAGGCCGGCGCCGCGAGGTTGTACGCGCGGCCCAGACGGGTGATCGAGTCGAGCAGGACGACCACGTCGTGACCCAGCTCCACGAGACGCTTGGCGCGCTCGATGGCCAGCTCGGCGACGGTGGTGTGGTCCTCGGCGGGACGGTCGAAGGTCGAGGAGATGACCTCGCCCTTCACCGACCGCTGCATGTCGGTGACCTCTTCCGGACGCTCGTCGACCAGGACGACCATCAGGTGGCACTCGGGGCTGTTGACCGTGATCGCGTTGGCGATGGCCTGCAGGATCATGGTCTTACCGGTCTTCGGCGGGGCCACGATGAGGCCACGCTGACCCTTGCCGATCGGGGCCACCAGGTCGATGATCCGCGTCGTCAGGATGTTGGAGTCGGTCTCCAGGCGGAGCCGGTCCTGCGGGTAGAGCGGGGTCAGCTTCTGGAACTCCGGGCGGCCGCGGCCGGACTCCGGCGCCATGCCGTTGACCGAGTCGAGGCGGACCAGCGCGTTGAACTTCTCGCGCCGCTCGCCGTCCTTGGGCTGGCGGACCGCGCCGGTGACGTGGTCGCCCTTGCGCAGGCCGTTCTTGCGGACCTGGGCGAGCGAGACGTACACGTCGTTCGGGCCCGGCAGGTAGCCGGAGGTCCGGATGAACGCGTAGTTGTCGAGGATGTCCAGGATGCCCGCGACGGGGATCAGGACGTCGTCGTCGGCGACCTGCACATCGCCGGCGAAGTCGTCGCGGCCACGGCGGCCACGGCGGTCACGGTAGCGCCCGCGACGGCCGCGACGGCCGCCCGCCTCGTCGTCGAAGTCGTCCTGCGGACCGTTGTCACGGTTCTGCTGGCCCTGACCGCCCTGGCCCTGACGCTGCGGGCGCTGCCCGCCGCCGCCCTGCTGGCCCTGGTCGTCGCCCTTGCCGCGGCGGTCGCGCTGACGCTCGCGGCGGCCCTCACGGTCGCCGCGGTCCCGGCCCTGGCGGTCGCCGCGACGGCCCTCGGCCGTGTCGGAGGCCGCCTCGGCCTTGGCGTCGCCCTTCGGCTCGGCCCGCTCCTCGGTCTTCTGCTCGGCCTGGGGCTCCGCCTTGGCCTTGACCTCGGTCTTCGCCTCGGTCTTGGTGTCGGGGCTGCCCGCCTGCGCGGTCGCACGACGGCGACGACGCTCGCCCGCGGGCTGGTCGTCGCTGGCCGGCTGACCGGGGATGTCGATCTGCTGCTGGGCGGCCGTGTCCTTCTCGGCGGCGGCAGCGGCGCCCTCGTCCCCGGTGCGCGCCTTCGAGGTCGCGCGGCGCTTGGGCTTGCTCTCCGCCTCGGCGGGGGCCTCTGCGGCCTTGGAGGAGGTCTTGGGGGCGGCGGATCCGCCACCCGCTTGCGCCTCCTTGATGACCTCGATCAGCTGGCTCTTGCGCATCCGCGCGGTGCCCCTGATGCCGAGGCCGGACGCGACCTGCTGCAGCTCGGCCAGGACCATGCCGTCAAGGCCGGTGCCGGAGCGGCGGCGCCGTGCGGTGGTGCCAGTGGCAGCACCTTCGGCGGGCGCGGCGCTGTCGACGTTCTTGTCGGCAGTGACGCCCATCAGATCGGTGGTGTCGCTCACGAAGGGTCCTTCCCTGGAGCGGACGTCGGCCTTCTGGCTCGGCGACCGGTTGTGCTGTCCGACTGCGGTCTGTTGATCTTGCTGGATCGCGGACCTTGCCGGGGCGGTGGTCCGCCGGGTACGGCGGAGAGATGAACGTGCGGGGTCCGGCGCGAGATCCCCCTGCTCGGCCCACTCCTGGACGAGCGAGGGGTGTCGTGCCGGTTCCGGAGCGTGCTCGAAACTGCTCAGGCAGGCTGCTCAGGCAGTTGGGGAGGCTCCCGGAAGAATGGTGGTCCCGGAGGGGGACACGAAGCAACGCGCCTCAAAGACGTCGGTTGCAGACTTGAGGTTAACACTACCGGCTCCAACAAACATTCCCCCTCTCGCTCACCGGTAATCACATGCGGTTACGCGGCCAGCGGCAGCACGGTGGCGCCCGTGGCGTCGAGGGCCAGCCGATTCGCCGCCCAGCCCTCCCCCGCCAGTCGGGCGACCTTGTCGGCCGAACCCTCCTCCGTCAGCGCGAGAACCGTGGGCCCCGCGCCGGAGATGACCGCGGGCACGCCGTCGGCGCGCAGTCGGTGCACCAGCTCCACGCTCTCCGGCATGGCCGGGCCGCGGTACTCCTGGTGGATCCGGTCCTCGGTGGCGGCGAGCAGCAGCTCGGGGCGGCGGGTCAGGGCCTCGACGAGCAGGGCCGCCCGGCCGGCGTTGAGCGCCGCGTCGACGTGCGGGACGGTGCGCGGGAGCAGGCCGCGCGCCGTCTCGGTGAGCACCGGACGCCCGGGTACGAAGACGACGGGCACGACGGAGTCGGCGGGGTCCATCCGGATCGCGCGGGCCGCGCCGCCGTCCATCCAGGCGAGGGTGAATCCGCCGAGCAGACAGGCCGCGACGTTGTCGGGGTGCCCTTCGATCTCGGTCGCCAGCTCCAGCAGGGCCGCGTCGTCGAGGCGGGCGTCGCCGCCGGTCGTCACGGCGCGGGCGGCGACGATCCCGGCGCAGATGGCGGCGGAGGAGGAGCCGAGGCCGCGGCCGTGCGGGATGCGGTTGGCGCAGACGATCTCCAGCCCGCGGGGCTGGCCGCCGAGCAGGTCGAACGCGGTGCGCAGGGAGCGCACGAGCAGGTGGCTCTCGTCGCGGGGCAGGCTCTCGCTGCCCTCACCTGCGATGTCGATGTGCAGCCCGGAGTCGGCGACCCGGACGACGACGTCGTCGTACAGCCCCAGCGAGAGGCCCAGGGCGTCGAAACCCGGGCCCAGGTTGGCGCTGGTGGCGGGGACGCGCACCCTGACGGCGGCGGCTCGGAACGCGGGACCGGCCATCGGTCGGACCACTCCTTGTAAGGCGGCGGGGATGCAGTGCGGTGGATCTGCGGCGGCGGGGTCTGCGGGGACGGGCGGGACACAGTGCGCACCGGGACGTACAGGGGATCCGGTGGCCCGCCCCGTGTTCGCCCACGACGGCTGCCGTACCGCAGCGGACCGTCGGGCGGGTGTCGGGCGGATGGGGTACAGCTTATCGAAGGAAGGTTCTGTCGCGACATAGGGCGCACAGGAGGCGCACGATGCGTGTCGCCCGCCTCCTATGCGCTCTCCGCCCCGAAAGGGGGCGGTTGAGCTGGGTTGTCACGGTTGACGGGGTGGCGTCGCCACATCTGCGGGGTGGCGCTGCCCCGGTCGACAGGGCGGCGTTGCCACGATCGGTTGCCCCTGGGC
>NZ_JBHXJG010000051.1:0-34453 GCF_042723425.1 Streptomyces sp. NPDC058375
CCCCTCCTTCGGGAGGGGCACCCGGCTCTGTGCTGTCGCGGTCCAGCCCGGTCCGGTCCCGTCCGGCCGGCGCGTCAGGCGTTCCGGTCGTCGCCGTCGTGCGGGCGGTGCTCGGCGGCGATGCCGAACCTGCGTCGTTCGCCCTGAGCGGATGGCGCGGAGCCGATCGAGGAGACCGAGCTGATCACCTGCTCCTCAACCGCCGCCTCATCCGCTTCGAGTCGTTGCAGGTCAGCGGCGGAAACCAGCGCGATGAGCGGCTTGCCGTGCCGCGTCACCACAACGCGTTCACCGCCGTAGACAACGCGGTTGATCAGTTCGGCGAGCTCCGCCCGTGCTTGCGTCACCGGAATCTCGTAGGCCATAGTCCCCATCATAACCGTCTGTACGTCCTGTACATTTTTTACGGATGGGCCGACGGATGGTCAGCTCCAGGAGAGAGGCACCGCCATGATCCGCCCCGCCGCCCGTTATGTACTGCCGGAGTTCACCGAGCGCACCGCGACCGGAACCCGGACGCTGGACCCGTACTCCAAGCTGCTGTCCGAGCGGATCGTCTTCCTCGGGAGCCCGATCGACGACACCGCCGCGAGCGACCTCATCGCCCAGCTCATGTATCTGGAGCACGCCGATCCGGACCGGCCCCTGTCGCTCTACATCAACTCCCCCGGCGGCACGTTCCAGGCGATGGCGGCGGTCTACGACACGATGCGGTTCCTGACCTGCGAGGTGGAGACCTTCTGCCTGGGGCAGGCGGGCTCCTACGCGGCGGCCCTGCTGGCGGCCGGCGCGAAGGGGCGTCGACATGCACTGCCCGGCGCGCGGGTAGTCATTCAGCAGCCCGCACTGGAGGAGCCGTTGCGGGGCCAGCCGTCCGACCTGGAGATCCACGCGCGCGAACTGGTGCGCACCCGCGAGATGTTCGCGGCCATGCTGGTCCGGCACACGGGGCGGACCGCGCAGCAGATCACCGCCGACATCGAGCGCGACACCATCCTCGACGCCAAGGCCGCCCTCGACCACGGCCTGATCGACCACGTCGTGGAGAACCGCTGACCCATCCGGCCGCCGTACGACCGGCCGCCGTACGACGCGAGGTGAAACGCCGATGGAGCCACCTGAGTTCCCGCCCCTGCCCGCACTGACCCGGGCCGAGGGCGAGTTCGTCGACCGCTATCTGGCCGTGCTCGACCAGATGGGCCGGATCAACCCGGCCCACGGCGGCGACACCTACAGCGCACTGCGGGCCGCCCAGGCCCTGGCCTCCGGGGCTGCGGCCCTGCGCGACGCCCTGGCCCTGATGCACGAGCGCGGCGAGTCGCGGCTCCACGCCGCCACCCTGGCGCGGGCGCTGCGCGTCCTGGACGGGGAGCGGCGGGCGGGTCGGGTCGCGATGCCGCCGACGGTGAACTGACCCGCTCCGCACGACACGCCCGGTCCCGTGACCGATTTGCCTCGCTCGTTCGGCGTAGGAGATCACCCGCGCGAGCGACGGCCCAACTTGCGCTCGACGTCCGGACCGTACTCGAAATGCACCCTTTCGTCGCTGGTACGAGGGTGTGCGCCGGGCTCATCGGCGGGCGCGAATCCGGCCTGGCCACCTGAATGGATCAGTGGTGAGGAGACTCACAAACCACCGTTTCAACTCGGAAATCCGGCACGGAGTGCGTCAAGATCCCTGGGACGACAAGCCCCCGCCACCGCGGCGGGGCGGTCCGGGCGGACGCCGAGTCCTGCCGCCGTCCGGATGACTGGTCGACAGAAGTGGATCGGCAGGAGTGGAGGACCCGAGCACAACGGGCCGACCGGGAGACCGGGAAGCCCTCGGGGTGAAGCCGCGTCGAGCGGCCGGGCAACTTCGCCAGCCCGAACCCGACAGGTCATCCTTCACAGGCGGCTGACGAAGGGTTGCGCATGTCTGCGCAGGTTCATGTCCCGTCTCTGTTCGCCCGGTTCGGTACGGCTTCGGTGCTCACCCTGGCCGTGACGTCCACGATGCTGGCGCCCGGCATGGTGAGTGAAGCCGAGGCCGCCGCCCACTCGACGAAGGCTTTGAAGGTCGCCGCGTCGAAGAAGGGCGCTCCCTACAAATACGGAGCGGCCGGCCCCAGCCGCTTCGACTGTTCGGGCCTGACGCTCTACTCGTTCAAGAAGGCCGGCAAGAAGCTTCCCCGCACGGCACAGCAGCAGTACAACAAGACCCGCCATATCGCGAAGTCACAGCGCAAACGCGGCGACCTCGTCTTCTTCCATTCGGGGCGCAGCGTCTACCACGTGGGCATCTACGCCGGGGCCGGGAAGATCTGGCACTCCCCCAAATCGGGGGACGTGGTGCGACTGGCGAAAATCTGGTCCAAGAGCGTCTGGTACGGACGGGTCCGCTGACCCCCGACCGGACGCTCTTTCCGTGCGGGCACCCCTTCCGTGCGGATGCTCCTCCCGTACGGCGCTCTTGCCGTGCGGCCGGCCTCAGCGCAGCAATGGGCCGGTGACCAGGGCGAGTCCCAGACCGGTGAGCGCCACACCGCTGCCGCCCTCGATGGCGCGGGCGGTACGCGGTCGACGCAGCCACCGGCCCAGCCGGTCCACGAGCAGGGCCACGGCCGGGAACCAGATCAGCGCCAGCACCACCACGAGGGCCGCGAGCAACAGGGTCCGGGGCAGCGGCGGCTGACCGTGGGGCACGAACTGCGGCAGGAGGCTGAGGAAGAGGACCGG
Organism: Streptomyces sp. NPDC058375; assembly: GCF_042723425.1. Lineage (NCBI taxonomy): Bacteria > Bacillati > Actinomycetota > Actinomycetes > Kitasatosporales > Streptomycetaceae > Streptomyces > Streptomyces sp. NPDC058375. Next base: position 2,719 of record NZ_JBHXJG010000051.1, read on the forward strand.
GGCCTTCGGGTTGAGCGCGTTGGTCAGGAACCCCTGGCGCAGCGCGCGCCCGAAATCCCCGGGCACTCGCCGCCCCGGCGCGCCCTCCGGCGTACCGGAGGGCGGGTCGCCGGGCGTGCCGGACGGCTCACCGGAGCTGTCCTGTGCGGGCCGGCGGCGGATCGCGTACAGCGCGCTGATCCCGAGGTAGAGCACGTACGCACCGCCGAGCAGTTGGACGGTGCGGAAGAGCACGGGCATCGTCACCAGCACCGCGGCGAGTCCGGCGACCGCGAGGGCGGTGTGCACCAGCAGTCCCCCGGCGACGCCGAACGCACTGGCCAGGCCGGCGGTGCGCGAGGCCAGGGCATTGCGTACGACGACGGTGAAGTCGGCGCCGGGCAGCGCGACCATGCCGGCGGCGACCCCCGTGAAGGCGATCAGTTGTGCGTCCATGAGGTCCACCTTGGACCTGCGGAGCCTTTAGCGTGTACTTGCAATCTTCTGGGTCTGTCTAAAGGAACGCTTTCATGTACGACCCGACACGGCTCGCGGCACTCGTGGCGGTGGCGGAGGCCGGTTCGATCACCCGGGCCGCCGCCCGCCTGGGCTATACCGCGCCCGCGCTCTCGCAGCAGCTGGCCAAGCTGGAGCGGGAGGCCGGGGCTGCGCTGCTGGTGCGCCACCATCGCGGGGCGCGGCTGACGGCGGCGGGCGAGCTGCTGGCGGGCCGGGCCCGGCGGGTGCTGGACGAACTGGACCAGGCGCGGCACGAGCTGGCGCAGTTGGCCGGGCTCTCAGGCGGCAGGCTGCGGGTGGGGACGTTCACGACGGCCGGGATCCATCTGCTGCCCCCGGTCCTGAGCGCGTTCCGGCGGGCCCACCCCGAGGTCGAGCTGGCCGTCGCCCACCACGAACCACCCGGCGGGATCGCCGCCGTGGCCGCGGGCGAGGTGGACCTCGCCCTGACCCACGCCTACGAGCCGGGGGCGGTCGCGTCTCCGCCGGCGGGGGTGTTCGTCGACCCCGTCCTGGTCGAGGAGCTGGTGCTGGTCACCTCGGTGGGCCACCGGCTCACCGAGGGCACTGGGCGGCTGCCGGTCGGCGAGCTGGCGGGGCGGCCGCTGATCAGCAGCGCGCCCACCCATCCGCCCCGGCGCGGGGTCGAGAGCGCGCTCGCGAAGGCCGGGGCTACGCCCGCGGTGGTCTGCGAGTCGCCCGGGTACGCGCTGGTGTGCGCGCTGGTCAGTGCGGGGCTCGGGGTGGCGGTGGTCCCGGAGATGGTCGCCTCGATGGCGTCGGCCCCGCTGTCGGTCCGGCGGCTGGAGCCCGCGTCGTTCCGCCGGACCATCTCGGTCGTGCACCGGGGCGAGCGGTCGAGCGCGGCCGCCTCGACGCTGCTCGCGCTGCTGCGCAGCGGCTTCGGCCGCGGGGCACGGCAGCGCCGACGAACCGGCCGCCCGCGGGCTGACGCCCCCGGCGCTTCCCCGTGCCCCGCCGGGATCAGCCCTGAAGGGCCACGACCCACGGGAGCGCGATCCAGACCGTCTTGCCGCCCTCGGCGGTCGGGGTGACCTGGAGCCGCCCGCCGCGCTCCTTGGCCAGGGTCCGGATGATGACCATGCCCCGGCCGTTGTCCTGCCGTACGGCGGCGGGCAGTCGCTGGGGCCAGCGGGGGTGACTGTCCGTGACGCCGAGATACAGCTCCTCGTCGCGTTCCAGGCGCAGGTCCACGGTGAAGGTGGGCGACTGGCCGAACGTGTGCTGCACGGCGTTGGTGGCCAGCTCCGAGACGATCAGCCGGATGGTGTCGGCGAACTCGCTGTCGTCGGGCAGGCCCCATTGGGCCAGGGTCCTGGCGACATGTCTGCGGGCCGTGGAGACCGAGGCCGGATCGCTCGGCAGAGTGACGGATGCTTCCTGATGGTCTGCCATGGCGACGCCGTCCCTTCCCGCCCCGGGCGACCGACGGTCGGCCGGGATTGTGCTTCGCGCCAGATTGCCATCGATGCAGCTCCCTGTAACGGGGTTCGGCCAAGATATGCATATATCTGTCGCTCGAAGCGGTGAATTCAGGACCCGTACGGCGTGGGCGGGCGGCACACTGACCCCTCTGCGGGCCGGCCGCGGCGACGGACCGGCCCTTCCCACAGCGGAAGGAGACCGGCATGCTGCACGGCCCCGTCGTCCGGCGGCGCAAGCTCGGTGAGGAGCTGCGGAGCCTGCGCCACGCCTCCGGGCTGACCAGCCGGGACGCGGCGCGGCTGCTCGGCTGGCACCAGTCGAAGGTGAGCCGCATCGAGACGGGCGCGAGCGGGGTGACGCCCGCCGACGTGTCGCGGCTGCTGGACGTCTACGCGGTGCGCGACACCCAGTTGCGTTCGCTGCTCGAAGTCCTCGCGGGGTCGGCGGGCGGCGGCGGTTCGGGCTGGTGGCATGCCTACCGGGGGCTGATCCCGCCGCAGTACCGCGACTTCATCAGTCTGGAGTCGCAGGCCAGTACGGTCCGGACGCTGGAGACCTCCGTGGTGCCGGGACTGCTCCAGACCGCCGGATACGCGCGGGCCGTGACCCGCGCCACGCTGGACGTGTTACCGGACGGCCGGCTCGACTCCCTGGTCGAGGTCAGGCTGACCCGCCAGCGGGTGCTGCGCGCGAGCCCGCCGCTGCGGTTCACCGCCGTCCTGGACGAGGCGGTGCTCCATCGCGAGGTGGGCGGACCGGAGGTGATGCGGGATCAGCTGCACCACCTGATCCAGGTGTCCCGACTGCCGAACGTCTCGCTGCAGTTGTTGCCATTCGCGGCAGGCGGCTACGTCGGACTCACCGGCCCTTTCGTCATCTTCTCTTTTCCGAACACTTCCGACCTGGATGTGGTCGTTCTTGACCACTTGACGAGTAGCCTCTATCTGGAGCGGAAAGAAGACCTCGACGCGTACAGCTCGGCCTTCCGTACCTTGCAGGCGCACGCGCTGTCGCCCGAACGCTCGTTGGACCTCATCACCGCGATCAGCCGCAGCTAGCGGAACCGGGCCGTCCGGCCAGGTCCCGCCGGACCGTCCGACTGCCCGAGGGGGCCACCATGTCCGACCGTTGCGCACCACCGCCGTCGCCCACAACGCCGTCCACCGCATCGTGGCGGCGCAGCAGCCGCTCGACCGGAATGAACAACTGCGTGGAGACGGCGCCGTTCGGCGCTCTCCTCGCCGTACGCGATTCGAAGGACGTGGACCGGCCGCCGCTGCGCTTCTCGGCGGCGGCCTGGAGCACGTTCGTGACCGGCCTGACCCCGCGCGGAGCCGATCCGCACGGAACCGGCCCGCACCCGATCAGCTGACCTGAACGTCCGCCTGCCGGGGAGCGGTGGCGACGATCGTGGCCACCGCGGTCGTGATCTGCTCCTCGGTCAGGTCGGCCCGGGCGGTCAGCCGCAGCCGGGAGATGCCGTCCGGTACGGACGGCGGGCGGAAGCAGCCCACCGCCATCCCGGCCGTACGGCAGTCGGCCGCCCAGCGCACCGCCGCGTCCGCGGAGGGCGCCCGGACGGAGACGACGGCCGCGTCGGGCCGGACCGCCCGCAGCCCGGCGGCGGTGAGCCGCGTGTACAGCGCGGTGGCCACGTCCCGGGCGCGGGCCGCCCGTTCGGGTTCCCGGCGCAGCACCCCGAGGGCTCCGAGCGCGCCGCCGGCCGCCGCCGGGGCGAGCCCGGTGTCGAAGATGAACGTACGGGCCGTGTTGACCAGGTGGTCGATGACCCGGGCGGGCCCCAGGACCGCTCCGCCCTGGCTGCCCAGCGACTTGGACAGGGTGAGCGTGGCCACGGTCCCGTCGCCGCCCGCCAGTCCGGCCGCCGCGAGCGCTCCGCGTCCGCCGTCGCCCAGTACGCCGAGGCCGTGCGCGTCGTCGACCAGCAGGGCGGCGTTCGCGGAGCGGCAGACCTCGGCCAGCGCGGCCAGTGGGGCGGCGTCGCCGTCGACGGAGAAGACCGAGTCGGTGACGGCGAGGGACCGGCCGTCGTGGGCCCCCAGCGCCTTGGCGACCGCGTCCGGGTCGGCGTGGGGGACGACGGCGGTCTCGGCGCGGGAGAGCCGGCAGCCGTCCACGATCGAGGCGTGGTTGCCCGCGTCGGAGACGATGAGGGAGCCGCGCCCGGAGAGCGCGGTCAGCGCGGCGAGATTGGCCGCGTACCCGGAGGAGAGCACGAGGGCCGCCTCGAAACCGCAGAACGCGGCGAGTTCGCGTTCGAGTTCGGCGTGCAGGGCGGTGGAGCCGGTGACCAGCCGGGAGCCGGTGGCGCCCGCTCCCCAGCGGTGGGCGGCGGCGGCCGCGGCGGCGGTGACCTCCGGGTGCCTTGTGAGGCCCAGGTAGTCGTTGCTCGCGAGGTCCAGCAGCTCCGGCTCGGCGTCGCGCGGACGCAGCGTCCGTACGAGTCCGGCGGCGGCCCGGCGGCGGGCCTCGGCGTCGATCCAGTCGAACGGGGCGAAGGACATGGGGCGGTCCCTTGGGTAGGCGAGCCTCGGCGGGCGGCTCAGCGCGGACGTCCGGTGCGGACGGTCCGGTACGAATGTCTGCGGCAGAAGGTCCGGTGCGGACAGTCCGGTGCAGACGGTCTCTTTGTAGGCAGCCAACAGACCCTAGCCGGGTGCGCAGCGGGTCAGGGTGTGGCAATACACACACCCTCACCCGGGTCTCCTGTCTGGTTCCTCCTTGGCTGGAGGCGGTGCCGTAAGCCAGGATCATCTTTCATGGACCTGCTGAACACGCTGGTGGACAAGGGGCTGCGGCGCGAACTGCCGACCCGCGAAGAAGCGCTCGCCGTGCTGGCGACCTCCGACGACGACCTGCTCGACGTGGTGGCCGCCGCCGGCAAGGTGCGCCGGCAGTGGTTCGGGCGGCGCGTCAAGCTCAACTATCTGGTCAACCTGAAGTCCGGCCTCTGCCCCGAGGACTGCTCGTACTGCTCGCAGCGGCTCGGGTCGAAGGCCGGGATCCTCAAGTACACCTGGCTGAAGCCGGACGAGGCGTCCAAGGCCGCCGCCGCCGGGGTGGCGGGCGGCGCGAAGCGGGTCTGCCTGGTGGCGAGCGGGCGCGGCCCCACCGACCGGGACGTCGACCGGGTCACCAAGACCATCGAGGCGATCAAGGAGGAGAACGAGGGCATCGAGGTCTGCGCCTGCCTCGGTCTGCTCTCCGACGGCCAGGCCGACCGGCTGCGTACGGCGGGCGCCGACGCGTACAACCACAACCTCAACACGTCCGAGGAGACGTACGGGGCGATCACCACGACGCACACGTACGCGGACCGGGTGGAGACCGTGCAGCAGGCTCAGGCCGCCGGGCTCTCGGCGTGCTCCGGCCTGATCGCCGGGATGGGCGAGAGCGACAAGGACCTGGTCGACGTGGTGTTCGCGCTGCGGGACCTGGACCCGGACTCGGTGCCGGTGAACTTCCTGATCCCGTTCGAGGGCACGCCGCTGGCCAAGGAGTGGAACCTCACCCCGCAGCGCTGCCTGCGCATTCTGGCGATGGTCCGCTTCGTCTGCCCCGATGTCGAGGTGCGGCTCGCGGGCGGCCGTGAGGTGCACCTGCGCTCGATGCAGCCGCTGGCGCTCCACCTGGTCAACTCCATCTTCCTGGGCGACTACTTGACGAGCGAGGGCCAGGCGGGCCAGGCCGACCTCGACATGATCGCGGACGCCGGATTCGAGGTGGAGGGCGCGGGCACGACGACGCTGCCGCGCCACCGGGCCGACGCCCTGGCCGGCGGTTGCGGTACGTCGGCGGAGCCGGCGGGGTGCGGAACGCAGGAGTCCGCCGGCTGCGGTTCGCACGGTGGCGGCGGGGGCTGCGGGCCGTGCGGCGGCCACGGGGAGCAGGAACGGGTGGCCGATACGGAAGCCGTCGCAGTCGCCGACGCCGACGCCGACGCCGACGCCGGGGAGAGCGTCCCGGTCGCGCGTACGAAGGCGAACGGCCCGGCGCGTACGGATCTGGTGGCGGTGCGCCGACGCGGTGCGGGGACGGATCTCGCCCCCAATGCCTGAGCCGTACGCCCCCGCGCTCCCCGAGTCCGCCCCACGCCCGGGGTCCGGCGCGCACTCCGGACCCGCCGCGCCGAAGCCGTACGCCCCCGACGAACTGCGGGCCCTGGACCGCGCGCACGTCTGGCACCCGTACGGTCCGATGCCGGGCCGCCAGGAGCCGCTGATCGTGGAGTCGGCCTCCGGGGTACGACTCCGGCTTGCCGAACCCGTCGAGGGGCAGCGCGAGTTGGTGGACGGCATGTCGTCCTGGTGGTCGGCGGTGCACGGCTACAACCACCCGGTCCTCAACGAGGCCGCACGCGGCCAGCTGGACCGGATGAGCCATGTGATGTTCGGCGGGCTCACCCATGAGCCCGCCGTCCGGCTGGCGACCCGGCTGGTGGAGATCACCCCCGAACAGCTGAGGCACGTCTTCCTCGCCGACTCGGGGTCCGTCTCCGTGGAGGTCGCGGTCAAGATGTGCCTCCAGTTCTGGCGTTCGGCCGGCCGTCCGGCGAAACGGCGGCTGCTGACCTGGCGCGGCGGCTACCACGGGGACACCTGGCAGCCGATGTCCGTGTGCGACCCGGAGGGCGGGATGCATGATCTGTGGTCGGGCTCCCTGCCCCGGCAGGTCTTCGCGGACGCCCCACCGGACGGTTTCGACGCGGAGCCGGACCCCGCCTATGTGACGCATCTGCGGGAGCTGATCGCCGCGCACGCCGAGGAGTTGGCGGCGGTCATCGTGGAGCCGGTGGTGCAGGGGGCCGGTGGGATGCGGTTCCACTCCCCCGCCTATCTGCGGGTGCTGCGCGAGGCGTGCGACGAGCACGACGTGCTGCTGGTCCTGGACGAGATCGCGACCGGTTTCGGGCGTACGGGCAAGCTGTTCGCTGCCGGGCATGCCGGGATCTCGCCGGATGTGATGTGTGTCGGCAAGGCGCTGACCGGCGGTTATCTCACGATGGCGGCGACGCTGTGCACCACGCGGGTGGCCGAGGGCATCTCCAGCGGTGAGGTGCCGGTGCTGGCGCACGGGCCGACGTTCATGGGCAACCCGCTGGCCGCCTCGGTGGCCTCGGCCTCGGTGGACCTGCTGCTCGGGCAGGACTGGGAGGGCGAGGTGGCGCGGATCGGCGCGGGCCTGCGCTCCGGGCTCGCGCCTGCGTCGGATCTCCCCGGGGTCGTGGACGTACGGGTCCTGGGGGCGATCGGGGTCGTCCAGCTCGACCACGAGGTGGACATGGCCGCGGCGACCCGCGCGGCCGTGCGCGAGGGCGTGTGGCTGCGGCCGTTCCGCGATCTCGTCTACACGATGCCGCCGTACGTCACGGGCGACGAGGACGTGGCGCGGATCTGCCGGGCCGTGTGCGCCGCGGCACGGGAGAGCTGAAGCGATATGTCGACGATTCTGGTGGTGTCCGGTACGGGCACGGAGATCGGCAAGACCGTGGTGACCGCCGCGGTGGCGGCCGCCGCGCGGGGACGCCGGGTCGCGGTCCTCAAGCCCGCGCAGACCGGGCTCGCCCCCGGGGAGCCGGGCGATGCGGCCGAGGTCGCGCGGCTGGCGGGAAGCCAGGTGACAGCGGTCGAACTGGCCCGGTTCCCGGAGCCGTTGGCCCCGGCCACGGCTGCCCGGCGGGCGGGGCTCGCCCCGGTGCGGCCGTTCGAGGTCGCCGAGGCGGCTCAGAAGCTGGCCATCGAGCACGACCTCGTGCTGGTGGAGGGCGCGGGTGGGCTGCTCGTGCGGTTCGACGACGAGGGCGGCACCCTCGCGGACGCGGCCCGGCTGCTGTCCGCGCCGGTGCTGGTGGTGGCCCCCGCGGGTCTGGGTACGCTGAACGCCACCGCTCTGACGGCCGAGGCGCTGCGGAGCCGGGGGCTGAGCTGCCGGGGTGTGGTGATCGGCAGCATGCCGGCGGAGCCGGACCTCGCGTCCCGGTGCAACATCGAGGACCTGCCGGTGGCGGCCGGTGCGCCGCTGCTGGGCGCGGTACCGGCCGGCGCGGGTGCGCTGCCGGGCGCCGACTTCGCGGCGGGCGCGGCGCGGTGGCTCGCTCCGGAGCTGGGCGGGAGCTGGACCGCAGGACGGCACTGAGGCCGCGGACCGGACGTACCTGGGCGCTCAGGGGGCTATCCGCAGGCGATCCGGGGGAGAATTCGTCAGACAGGTCCTAGGAGCGTCACGTCCACTCCGTCATGGAGGTCCGTCATGCAGCTGCGCAGCAGGAAGCTCCCCCGGGACGCCGTGCACCACCCGGTCTTCGCCCGTTTCTACGCCCGGATGAGCGTGACCGCCGACCTGAAGGGCGGCGTCGCCGCGTACCGCGAGGAGCTGCTGTCGGGGCTCTCCGGCCGGGTCATCGAGGTCGGGGCGGGAAACGGGCTGAACTTCGCCCACTACCCCGGCGCCGTCTCGGAGGTCGTGGCGCTGGAGCCGGAACGCTCGCTGCGGCAGCTCGCGGCCCGCGCCGCCCTGCGCGCCGAGGTGCCGGTGGACGTGGTGCCGGGGGCGGCCGAGGCGCTGCCGGTCAAGAGCGAGGCGTTCGACGGGGCGGTGGCGTCGCTGGTGCTGTGCACCGTACGGGATCTGCCCCGGGCCCTCGCCGAGATCAGGCGGGTCCTGCGGCCGGGCGGCGAACTGCGGTTCTTCGAGCACGGTCTGGCGCCGGGCCGGGCGCTGGCGACCGTCCAGCGGGCGGCCGACCGGACCCTGTGGCCGCTGCTCTTCGGCGGCTGTCACACGGCCCGGGATCCACTGGCCGCGATCGAGGCGGCGGGCTTCGAGATGGGCACGTACCGCAGGCTGCGCATCCCGGAATCGGGCCTCCAGATGCCCTCGTCCCCGTGCGTCCTGGGCGTGGCCCGTAAGCCGTTCACGGAGGACTGAGCCGGCGGCCGGGGGTTTCGCGCTGTCTCACCCGCTCCACTGCCGCAGCTCGTCGGCGATGGCCCGCACGTCCGCCTTGCCCTGCTTCACCAGCAGCGCCAGGTCGCGGACCTGTTCGGGCGAGGTGATGACCTTGAGACCGGAGGCGACGAGATAGCCGTACGCGACGGCCGAGGCGAACATCGCGTTGGAGTGTTCGAGCGCGGGCACATGCAGCAGGAGCTGCAACAGGGCGGCCGCGCGGGCGTGCGGGTCGCTGTAGACGGTGCTGCCGAAGATCTCCGCGTCGTGCCGCGCCACGGCGGCGACGAGCGCCCCCCAGTCGACGACCTGCGGGTCTCCGGGTGTCTTGTGCTCGGCGACCATCAGCAGCCAGGAAAGGTCGATCCGCAGGTTCAACGGGTGCCTTCACGCTCCGGGCCGAACTCCTCGGCGAACACCGACTCGTACTGCTTCATGAAGTCGGCCGCGGCCTCGACGAAGGTGTGTCCCGCCTCGCCCGCGTCCTGCTGGACGAGTTCCTCTATGTAGCGGTTCACACTCATCCCCCTCTGGAGCGCGCGCTGCCGCGCGGCCTCGGCGGTGGCCTCGTCCACTCGAACGTTCAGCTGAGTCTTGGGCACCGGACCACGCTAGCGCGGCTGTGCTAGCACCGGCAAGAGGAGCGTGTGACCGCGGTGCGGAACGCGATCGACGCCCCGGTGCGGCGGATGGTGGGATGGCCGTCATGAACGATCTTTCGATGTCGACACGGATACGGCCGGCGACCGCGGCCGACCTGGACGAGGTCCTCGCCTTCTGGAAGGTGGCCGCCGAGGGCGCCAGCATCAGCGACGACGGGGACGGGGTCGCCCGCCTGGTGGAACGGGATCCCGAGGCGTTGATCCTCGCCGAGCGGGAGGGGGCGCTGGTGGGCACCGTCATCGTGGGCTTCGACGGCTGGCGCTGCCATCTCTACCGGCTCGCGGTCCACCCGGACCAGCGGCGCCGGGGCGTGGGCAGCGCCCTTCTCGCGGCGGCGGAGGAACGGTTCACGGCTTTGGGCGGGCGGCGCGCCGACGCCATGGTCCTCGACCGCAACACCTCCGCCCATCACGCCTGGCGCGCGGCGGGGTACGGGCCCGAGCCGCAGTGGAGCCGCTGGGTGAAGCACCTGACCGACTGAGGCGGTACGGGCGCGGGCATCGGCGGCGGCAACGTCTGCCGCGGCGGGTGATGGGGACGCACTGCCGCGGTAGGACGGAGCGCTGCTGGGCAGACGCCTACGATGACATGCCCCTCCGTCACCCTTCTGCCGAAAGGTGTGAGCGTCCGCCCATGGGCGAGCCTCCCCGTAGCCGATCCCTCCGGCACCTCCGATGGCGCCGGATCCGCCGATACCGCGCGGTCCCCCCGCCCCTGCCTGATCATGGGACGGAGGTGAACCGATGATCGAAGTGCTTCTGCTGTTCGTCGCCCTGCTGCTCTGCGTCGCCTGCGGCGCGTTCGTCGCGGCGGAGTTCTCCCTGACCACGGTGGAGCGCAGCGAACTCGAACAGGCCGTCGAGCGGGGTGACCGGGGTGCTGCGAGCGCGCTGAAGGCCGTCCGGAGTCTCACCTTCCAGCTCTCGGGGGCCCAGCTCGGCATCACCGTCACCAACCTGGTGATCGGCATGCTCTCCGAGCCGTCCATCGCCAAGCTGATCCGCAGCCCCGTCGAGGCGGCGGGGCTGCCCCCCGCGGCGGCGTCCACCCTGGCGCTCGTCATCGGTACGGCGCTGTCGACGGTGGTCCTGATGGTGGTCGGGGAACTGGTCCCGAAGAACTGGGCGATCTCCTCCCCGCTGGCCGTGGCCAAGGCCGTGGCCACCCCGCAACGGGGGTTCACCGCGGTGTTCCGGCCCTTCATCAGCCACCTCAACAACACGGCCAACCGGATCGTGCGCCGCTTCGGCCTGGAGCCGACCGAGGAGCTGGCCTCCGCGCGCAGCCCGCAGGAGCTGGTGGCGCTGGCCCGGCACTCGGCGAAGGAGGGCGCGCTGGAGGCGGACACGGCCGAACTGTTCGTCCGCACCCTGAACCTCTCGGAGCTGACGGCGGAGAACGTGATGACGCCCCGGGTCCAGGTGACGGCGCTGGAGCTGCACGCGACGGCCGAGGACGTAGCCAACGCCACACGGGCGACCGGTCTCTCCCGCTTCCCCGTGTACCGGGGCAGCCTGGACACCGTGGTCGGAGTGGCCCACATCAAGGACGTGCTGGCGATCCCCGCCGACCGGCGGCCCCGCACCCGCGTCTCGGAACTGCTGCGCGAGCCCCTCCTCGTACCGGAGACGCTCACCGTGGACAAGCTGCTGGACCGGTTGTCCGGCAAGCTCGCCATGGCCGTGGTGATCGACGAGTACGGCGGGACGGCCGGGGTCGCGACGCTGGAGGACATCGTGGAGGAAGTGGTCGGCGAGGTGCGCGACGAGCACGATCCGCACGAGACCCCTGATCTCGCCGCCGCCGGTGAGGACGCCGACGGACGGACCCTGTGGTCGGCCGACGGGGCGGCCCGCACCGACCAGCTCCGCAGGATCGGTCTGCGGGTGCCGGACGGGCCCTACGAGACCCTCGCGGGGCTGATCGCCGCCGAGCTGGGCAGGATCCCCACGGCCGACGACACGCTCGAACTGGAAGGATGGCGGATCGACGTGCTCGACGCCTCGGGCCGCCGGGCCGCACGCGCCCTGCTGCACGCCCCCCTCCCCGGGGCCGAGGACCGCGAGGAGGAGGGCCGATGATCGTTCTCCAGCTCTTCATCGGTCTGCTGACCCTCGTGGCCAACGCCTTCTTCGTGGGAGCCGAATTCGCCCTGATCTCGGTGCGCCGCAGCCAGATCGAACCCGAGGCCGAGGCCGGGAACCGGCGGGCCCGCAGTGTCATCTGGGGCCTGGAACACGTCTCGGCGCTGCTCGCCGCCGCCCAGCTCGGCATCACGCTCTGCACCCTGGTGCTGGGCATCGTCGCCGAACCGGCCATCGCGCATCTGCTGGAACCGGTCTTCGACGCGGTGGGGGTGCCGCACGGTCTGGTGCACCCGCTCTCCTTCACGATCGCGCTGAGCGTGGCGACCTATCTGCACATGCTGCTGGGCGAGATGGTCCCGAAGAACATCTCCCTGGCCGAACCGACCCGCAGCGCCCTGGCGCTGGGCCCGCCGCTGGTCGCGATGGCCCGGGCCCTGCGCCCGGTGATCTTCGCCATCAACGCCTTCGCCAACGCTCTGCTCAAGCTGTTGCGAGTGGAGACGAAGGACGAGGTCTCCGCGACGTTCTCGGACGACGAACTGGCCCGGATGGTGCAGGACGCCGGGGACGCCGGGCTGGTCGACGACCGCTCCGCGCAGCGCCTCCACCACGCACTGGAGCTGGGGCGCCGGCCGGTGCGGGACGTGGTGATGCCGGCCGACCGGGTGGTGTACGCCCGGGTCGGCACGACCCCGGAGGAGCTGGAGCGGCTCTCGTCCGAGTCCGGGTTCTCGCGCTTCCCGGTGATGGACCGCGAGCAGCGCATCCTCGGCTACCTCCATGTGAAGGACGCCCTGGACGCGATGCCGCGCGACGTCCCCTTTCCGGTGTCGGCGATGCGGCCGATCGCCCGGGTCCGGGCGGTGACCCCGCTGGACGACGCACTGACCGCGATGCGCCGCAGCCGGACCCACCTGGCGGCGGTCCTCGACGAGCACGGGAAGCTGGCGGGCATGGTCACGATGGAGGACGTGCTGCGGGAACTCGTCGGGCGGCCGGGATCCCGCTGATCCGCCGACCAGCCGGCCCGCCGCCCGGCTGGCCCGCGCCCGACTGGCCTGCCGACCTACCGACCGGTACGCTCATCGGGCCATGGAATTGAATGCCTCCTACACCAGTCTTGTCGCGGTCGGCGACTCGTTCACCGAGGGCATGTCGGACCTGCTCCCCGACGGCACCTACCGGGGCTGGGCCGACATCCTCGCCTCCCGGCTCGCGGTCCGGTCCCCCGGTTTCCGGTACGCCAATCTCGCCGTACGCGGAAAGCTCATCGGCCAGATCGTCGACGAGCAGGTGGAGGCGGCGGCCGAGCTCCAGGCCGATGTGGTCACCCTCGTCGGCGGGCTCAACGACACGTTGCGCCCGAAGTGCGACATGGGAATGGTCAGGGGCCGGCTCGAAGAGGCCGTGGAGCGTCTCGCACCGACCTGCAAGCAGCTGGTGCTGATGCGCAGCCCCGGGCGCAGCGGGCCGGTGTTCGACCGGTTCCGCCCCCGGGTGGAGGCGCTGTTCGCCCTGATCGACGATCTGGCCGGGCAGCACGGCGCCGCGGTGGTGGACCTCTACTCCGCGCCCTCCATCGCCGACCCCCGGATGTGGGACGTGGACCGCCTCCACCTCACCGCCGATGGCCACCGGCGCGTCGCCGAGGCCGTCTGGCAGACGCTGGGGCTGCCGGCCGAGCTGGACTGGCGTGCGCGGATGCCCGCGACCGCGCCGCCGCGCTGGGCGACCCGGCGGACGGAGGACATCCGCTTCGCCCGTCAGCACCTGGCCCCCTGGATCGGGCGACGGCTCACCGGCCGTTCCTCCGGCGACGGACGCTGGGGCGCCCAGTTCGACGCCGCGACGGGCAAGGCCTTCTGGATCACGCCCACGGACGCCGAGGCCCCCGGCCCGGTGACGGAGTGGCGGCGCGCCGCCTCCCCCGCTCCCTCGTAGCCGGCCCTCCTTCGTAGCAAGCCACAAACGGGGGCGCGGCGCTGGCCTGCACGAACCGCCAGTAGAATCCCTTTACGTGAACGCCGTGTCTGCGAAGCCTCGCATCCCCAATGTCCTGGCCGGCCGCTACGCCTCCGCGGAGCTGGCCGTCCTCTGGTCCCCCGAGCAGAAGGTGAAGCTGGAGCGTCAGCTGTGGCTGGCGGTGCTGCGCGCTCAGAAGGACCTCGGGATCGAGGTGCCCGACGCGGCGCTGGCCGACTACGAGCGGGTGCTGGACCAGGTGGACCTGGCCTCCATCGCCGAGCGCGAGAAGGTCACCCGGCATGACGTGAAGGCCCGCATCGAGGAGTTCAACGCCCTCGCCGGTCATGAGCAGGTCCACAAGGGCATGACCTCCCGGGACCTGACGGAGAACGTCGAGCAGCTGCAGATCCGCCTCTCGCTGGAGCTGATGCGCGACCGCACCGTGGCCGTCCTGGCCCGGCTCGGCAAGCTCGCCGCGGAGTACCGCGAGCTGGTGATCGCCGGACGCTCCCACAACGTCGCCGCACAGGCGACAACCCTGGGCAAGCGCTTCGCGACCGCGGCCGACGAGCTGCTGGTCGCCTACGGCCGCCTGGAGGACCTCCTCTCCCGCTACCCGCTGCGGGGGATCAAGGGCCCGGTCGGCACGGCGCAGGACATGCTGGACCTGCTCGGCGGCGACGCGGACAAGCTCGCCGACCTGGAGCAGCGCATCGCCGGCCACCTCGGCTTCGCCGAGGCGTTCACCTCGGTCGGCCAGGTCTACCCCCGCTCGCTCGACTACGACGTGGTCACGGCTCTGGTGCAGCTCGCCGCGGCGCCCTCCTCGGTGGCGAAGACCATCCGGCTGATGGCGGGCCACGAGCTGGTGACCGAGGGCTTCAAGCCCGGCCAGGTCGGCTCGTCCGCGATGCCGCACAAGATGAACACGCGCTCCTGCGAGCGGGTCAACGGGCTGATGGTGATCCTGCGCGGCTACGCCTCGATGACCGGTGAGCTGGCGGGCGACCAGTGGAACGAGGGCGACGTGTCCTGTTCCGTGGTCCGCCGGGTGGCGCTCCCGGACGCGTTCTTCGCGTTCGACGGCCTCCTGGAGACCTTCCTGACGGTGCTGGACGAGTTCGGCGCGTTCCCCGCGGTCGTGGCGCGCGAGCTGGACCGCTACCTCCCCTTCCTGGCGACCACCAAGGTCCTGATGGGCGCCGTACGGGCCGGGGTCGGCCGTGAGCTGGCGCACGAGGCGATCAAGGAGAACGCGGTCGCCTCCGCCCTCGCGATGCGGGAGCAGGGCGCCGAGCGCAACGAGCTGCTCGACAAGCTCGCCGCGGACGAGCGCATCCCGCTGGACCGCGCCCAGTTGGACGAGCTGATGGCCGACAAGCTCTCGTTCACGGGTGCCGCCGGCGGCCAGGTGTCGTCGCTGGTCGCCCGGATCGAGGAGATCGCCAAGCAGCACCCCGAGGCCGCGAGCTACGCCCCCGGCTCGATCCTCTGACCGGCACCGCCGCACCGCCTGACGCGCGAAGCCGCATGACGCCGGAAGAGCTGAACGCCGCCCGTGACCGCATCGTCTCCGATGTGGCCGCGGGCGGTCTGCGCGTGCTCTTCTGCGGCATCAACCCGAGCCTGATGACCGCTGCGACGGGCCACCACTTCGCCCACCCCGGAAACCGCTTCTGGCCGGTCCTGCACCGCTCTGGATTCACACCCCGGCAGCTGCGCCCGTCGGAGCAGGGCGAGTTGCTCGGCCTCGGACTCGGGATCACCAACGTGGTGGCACGGGCCACGGCCCGGGCCGACGAGCTGGGCGCGGACGAGTTCCGGGAGGGCGGGGCCGCTCTGACGGCGAAGGTCGAGCGCCTCGCGCCGCAGTGGCTCGCGGTGGTCGGCATCACCGCCTACCGCACAGCCTTCGGGGAGCCCAGGGCCCGCGTCGGCCCCCAGGACCGCACGATCGGCGGCACCCGCGTGTGGGCTCTCCCCAACCCCAGCGGCCTCAACGCCCACTGGACGGTGCAGACCATGGCCGAGGAGTACGCCCGGCTCCGGGAGGCCGTGCTCACCGGGCGTCCGTGACAGCTGCGTTCCGGTTGCCGCTCCGTCACTCCGGGATGCCCCAGGTTGCGGCTCGATACCGGCTTGCTTCGCTGGTCGCAGGGCTCCCGGCCAACGAGTACGATCCGGCAGACATGCGCACGAGCTGGGAGGACATACCGTGGGCCGGCTGACCGGTGGGGATCCGTCGCTGTTGCGGCGGATCAATTCCGCGGTAGTGCTGCACGCCCTGAGGGGGGCCGGCGCGCCGACGCTGACGGACCTGACACGGATCACGGGGCTGTCCCGGCCGACGGTCGAAGGGGTCGTCGAGGGGCTCTTCGAAGCGGGTCTCGTGGTCGAGGCCGTGCCCGACGAGAGCGAGGCGCGACGTCAGGGGCGCCCCGCCCGGAGGTTCCGTTTCCGGGCCGAGGCGGGGCATCTGCTCGGTGTGGAGATCGGTCCGCACCGGGTTTCCGCGCTCATCTCGGGGCTTGACGGACGGATCGTCGGGGCGGGCTCCCGTGTGGTGTCGGAAACGGCGGGCGCGGACGACCGGCTCGACCAGGTCCGGGCTGTCATCGCGGACGTGCTGCGCCGCACCGGGGTGGCCCGGAGCAGTCTGCGTGCGGTCGGGGTGGGCAGCCCCGGGATCGTGGAGGCCGACGGCACCGTACGGCTGGGCACGGCGTTGCCGGACTGGACCGGCCTCGCCCTCGGGGAGCGGCTGCGCCGTTCGTTCCGCTGCCCCGTGCTCGTGGAGAACGACGCCAACGCCGCTGCGGTGGCGGAGCACTGGAAGGGCGCGGCCACCGAGTCCGACGACGTGGTCTTCGTGCTGGCGGGGCTGAGTCCCGGTGCGGGGTCCTTGATCGGCGGGCGGCTGCACCGGGGGTTCGGCGGGGCTGCCGGGGAGATCGGCGCTCTGCACCTGCTGGGCCGGGACGTGACGCCGGAGCACCTGTTGTCGACGACGGACACGCCGCTGGACCCGTTGGACGAGCCTGCGGTGGCCGCGGTGTTCGCCAAGGCCAAGGAGGGCGACGCCGGGGCCCAGGCCGCGGTCGAGCGGTTCCTTCAGCGGCTGGTGCACGATGTGGCCGCGCTGGTGCTGGCGCTCGACCCGGAGCTGGTCGTGGTCGGTGGCTGGGCCGCCGGGCTGGACGGGGTGCTGGAACCTCTCCGCAAGGAGCTGGCCCGCTACTGCCTGCGCCCGCCCCGGGTGACCCTGTCGCTGCTCGGAGAGGCCGCCGTCGCGACCGGGGCGCTGCGGCTCGCCCTGGACCACGTCGAGGAGCAACTGTTCGCCGTCGAGGGGCCCGTGACGGCCCGCCGCTGACCGCGAGGGCGAGCGCGGCGGCCCGGGTCGCGGATGGGGCCGCTCTGCTCCCGGTCGGCCTCTGCTGCCGGTCGGCCTCTGCTCCCGGACCGGCCTCTGCTGCCGGACCGGCCTTTTTGCCTGGCGATCTCTGCTGCCGACCGATCTCTGCCCCGGCCGATCTCTGCTGTCCGCCGATCTTCGTGCCACCCCGGGACCAGCAACGGCCGGGGCCCTGTCCCGTAACCCGGAATGCCCGGGGCGCTGCCCCGTAACCCGGAACAGGCGGGACGACACGCGCCCGCCGCCCCTCAAGGACCGGAGTCCTCGGGAGCGGCGGGCGTGGGGCCGAGCGGCCGCAGGCGTCAGGAGGCCTGGCGCTCCGGCTGGTCGTCGTGGCTGATCTCCAGCGCGCCGGAGTCCCCGAAGGTGAGCCGGCAGGTGTCCGCGCGGTAGGTGGCGACGGAGACGGCCGCCGTACCGTCCGCGGTGAAGTAGCGGGTGGTGACGACGAGGACGGGGGCGCCGGGGAGCCGGTCCAGTTCCTTGGCGTCGTCCGCCCGCGCGGAGCCGAGCTCCACGGAGCGGTCCTGTCCCTGCAGGCCGAGCCGGTGCAGCTCGCGCAGGACGCTCCGGGCGCGGACGGGGCCGGACGGGGCCTCGATGGCGGAGAGGTCGGGCACCGAGGAGGCGGGGATGTAGAGGAGCTCCGCCGCTACCGCCTGCCCCTGGGTGTCACGGATCCGGCGCACCACGTGCACCGGCTCGGCGGGGCCGGTCCCGAGCATGGCCGTCACCGCAGCCGGGGCCTTGTCCATGGTGCTGTCGACCGGCTGCCAGGCCTCGCCGCTGACGCCTCCCGCCCATTCGTGCTGGGCGGTGGAGACGGCGATGCCCACGCGCGGCGGGGCGACGGTCGTCCCGACACCGCGGCGGCGCTGCAGCCTGCCTTCCAGTTCGAGCTGCTCCAGGGCCTGCCGGAGCGTGGCTCGCGCGACACCGAACCGCGCGGCGAGGTCCCGCTCGTTGGGCAGGATCTCCCCCACCGCAAAGTCCGAGTCGAGTGCCTCACTGAGCACGGTCTTGAGGTGCCAGTACTTCGGCTCCTGTACCGATTCCAGCTGCGTGGTCCCCACCCTGTCCTCCGCAATCGCCCAGCGTCTTTTCCGCGACGTTATTTATTAAAGGTTCCTGCCTTAAGTGGAGACCCTAGGACGGCATACCCCCTTGGTCAAGACCAATCCTTATTCCGTAACGGAACGAAACGGGACTCTGGCGCAGAGCGTTCACACGACGTTCGTGGTGCCGTGAGGCGAGCGCAGCACAAAGCCCCACCATCGCGGCGGACGGCGGGGCTGTGACCTGGCACGCAGCAGACCCGTGGGGCCGATGGGGGCCGGGGCGGCTCGTGATGCTCGCGGCTATTCGACGGGCACTCCGGAGAGCTTGTCCGGATTACGAATGATATAGGCGCATTGAATGACACCTTGGCTGACTTCGATCTGAAAGACGGTGTCGACTCCCCCTCCGACGATGTAGACCGCGGCGGGTCCGCCGTTGAGTTCCATGACGCGGATCTCGCCGTCGGGGTCGAGATCCGCCGCCACCGCGAAGAGGACGCGCCCGACCTTGTCGGCGGTCTCGATGATCCGCCGCGCCGCCTTCGCCTTGCCGCCGCCGTCGCTGACCAGCCGGACGTCCGGGGCCAACAGGGCAAGCAGCTGCTCGATGCCGTCCCCGGATGCGGCGGCCAGGAACCGTTCGGTGAGGTCGCGCCGCTCGGCCGGGTCCACGTCGTACCGCGGCTTGCGCTCCTCCACGTGCCGCCTGGCCCGGCCGCCGAGCTGCCGGACGGCCGCCTCGGTGCGGTCCAGGGCGGTGGCGATCTCGGCGTACGGGAATCCGAAGGCCTCCCGGAGCACGAACACCGCGCGCTCCAGCGGTGAGAGCGATTCGAGGACGACCAGCACGGCGAGCGAGACGGAGTCGGCGAGGACGGCGCGTTCCGCGGTGTCGGGCACGGTAGGGCCGAAGTCCGTGGCGACCGGCTCCGGCAGCCAGGGCCCCGGGTACGTCTCCCGGCGCGAGTGCAGGTGCCGGAGCCGGTCGATGGCCAGCCGGGTGGTGACCCGCACCAGGAAGGCGCGCGGTTCGCGGATGTCCTCGCGCGTCACCGCCGACCACCTCAGCCACGCCTCCTGCACCACGTCCTCGGCGTCCGCGACGCGGCCCAGCATGCGATAGGCGACCCCGGTGAGGACGGATCGGTGCTCCTCGAAGAGCTCGGTCGCGGCATCGGCGGTCATCCGTCCATCCCAGCCCACGGGGCACAGGGTGTCCAGCGGGAATCGCCGGGCCTCTTGAACTACAAGCTACCCGACGGTAATTGTTGTTGACGAGATGTCTACCCACTCCAGGGAGCAGCAGCATGACCACCACGGTCTCCTTCACCGTCGCAACGGCCGCCGGCCCCCGCCCGGCCTCGGTCGCGTACGAACGGACCGGCTCGGGCGAACCGTTGCTGCTCCTCCACGGCATCGGGCACCACCTGCGGGCCTGGGATCCGGTGACGCGGATCCTGGCCGCCGAGCGTGAGGTGATCGCCGTGGACCTGCCCGGCTTCGGCACCTCGCCCGCGCTGCCGGACGGGGTTCCGTACGATCTCGCGACCGTCGCCCCGGTGCTCGGAGCCTTCTGCGCCGAACTCGGCCTGGACCGCCCCCATGTGGCCGGGAACTCGCTGGGCGGCCTGCTCGCGCTGGAGATGGGCCGCACCGAACTGGCGCGGTCGGTGACCGCGCTGGCCCCGGCGGGCTTCTGGACGGAGCCGGAGCGGCGCTACGCCTTCGGCACCCTGCGGACGATGCGCCGAAGCGCGCTGGCCCTGTCGGTGCCGCTGATCGAGCGCCTGTCGCGCAGCGCGGCCGGCCGGGCGGCCCTCACCAGCACCATCTACGCCCGGCCCGGCAGGCGTTCACCGGAGGCCGTCGTCGCCGAGACGTTCGCCCTGCGCGGAGCGACCGGCTTCCACCAGACCCTGGAGGCCGGCCGGGGCGTGTCCTTCGGCGAGGACGTGAAGGGCATCCCCGTCACCGTCGCCTGGGGCACCCGCGACCGCATCCTGCTGCGCAGGCAGGGCGTCCGCGCCAAGCGGGTGATGCCCGACGCCCGGCTCGTGCGCCTGCCCGGCTGCGGGCACGTTCCGATGAACGACGACCCGGCGCTCGTGGCCCGCGTCATCCTGGACACCAGTCGCTGAACCCTCGCGACCGGCCTCCGGCGTGCGGCCGGAAAGAAGCCGCACGCCGGAGGAGCCGCGCCGTCCGAGGACACCGGAGCCGTACGCCACACCGGCGCCGACCAGGACGCTTCCCGCTCCCTGCGCGAGACCGTACGTCCCTGCTCCGACCAGGGGTGCGGTCCAAGCGGCGGAGACCGGGATCAGGCCGGAGAAGAGCGTGGCGCGTTCGGCTCCGATGTGCTGCATCCCGCTGTACCAGCAGACGAATCCGATCACGGTGACGACGACGGCCTGCCACAGCAGGGCCGTCGCCTCGCCGCCCGTCGGGGCCCGCAGGAACGAGCCGCCGTCCAGCAGCAGACCGAGCAGCGCCGACTCGGCGGCCGCGACGCCGCAGACCGTCGCGGCGAGGAGTTTCGGGCCCAGCGGCCGCAGCACGGGGACGGCCAGGACCGCGAAGCCGACCTCGCCCACCAGTGCGCCCACCGAGAACAGCACGCCCGCCAGGTCGGTGCGCCCCCAGCCCTGCACGGTGAACGCGCCTACGGCGACGAGTCCGGCCGCGTACAGCGTGACGCGGAAGGGGCGACGGCCGTCCAGCAGCGGGACGAGCACGCCGACCACGATCGGCGCACAGCCCACGAGGACGCCCGGAACAGCCGGTTCCGCCGACTGTTCGGCCGCCAGGACCGCCAGGTTGAACCCGACCATGCCCACGGCGGCGAGCAGCGCGATCCGGCCCCACTGGCGGCGGGTGAGATTCCGGAGCCGGGCCGTCGCGGAGTCGGGGTCGCGGCGCAGGAACGGGATGAGCAGCAGGGCGGCGAGACCGTAGCGGAGGGCCTGGCCCCCTGCGAACGGGTAGTCGCCGAGGACGCTGTTGGCCGTGAAGGATGCCCCCACCAGCACACACGCGAGGGCCGCGAGGAGGGCCCCGCGCAGAGAGGTTGCGTTCATGGGGCCGACGCTAGGGTCGGCGACGGACCGGTTTAAGGTCCACTTCCATGATGTCTTCGGGGACCAATTCGGGGGCCGGGTCAGAGGCCGGCTCAAGGACCGATTCGGGGGCCGGCCCCCGTCGTCCGTCGACGGAATCCCTCTCCCCGGCCTGGGAGTTGTTGCTGCCCGCCGCTGCCGCGCCGGCGCGTGGGCGGGGGCGCGCACTGCGGTCCGCGCTCCGGGAGGCGGTTCGCTCCGGCCGTCTCGCGGGCGGCACGAGGCTGCCGTCCAGCCGTGAACTCGCGGCCGACCTGGGCGTGTCGCGCGGGCTGGTCACCGAGGCGTACGAGCAGCTGACCGCGGAGAGCTATCTGCGCAGCGGGCGGGGCGCGGGCACCTGGGTGAGCGAGGGCGTCCGCGCGGCGGAGCGCCCCGTACGCGATCGTGCGCCGGGCGCGGCGGGCGCGCGGGTGGACTTCCGGCCCGGCACCCCCGACCTGTCCCTCTTTCCGCGCAGCGCGTGGAGTGCCGCCCAGCGGACGGTGTTCGGACGGCTGTCGCACAGCGCGCTGGGCTACCCCGATCCGCGCGGGTTGCCGGAGCTGCGTGAGGCCCTGGCCGGGCTGCTCGCCCGGCGCCGGGGTGTGGTGGCCGATCCGGAGCGGCTGGTGGTCTGCTCGGGGGTGGCCCAGGCGACGACCTTGCTCGGTTTCGTCCTCCGGGACGCGGGCGTGGCCTCGGTCGGGGTGGAGGATCCGGGCAGTCCGGAACACGCGTCGCTGTTCGCGGCGACCGGCCTGGGCACGGTTCCGCTGCCCCTCGACGACGACGGGCTGGCCCTCGCGCCCCTGGTGCGCTCCGGCGTGCGCGCGGTGGTGACCACGCCCGCGCACCAGTTCCCCACCGGAATCGGATACTCCGCGCAGCGCCGCGGTGAGCTGCTCGGCTGGGCGCGGGACACGGACGCCGTGATCATGGAGGACGACTACGACGGGGACTTCCGTTACGACCGGGAACCGGTGGGCGCCCTGCAGGGGCTGGACCCCGAACGGGTCGTGTACACCGGATCGGTGAGCAAGTCGCTGGCCCCCGGTCTGCGGCTCGGCTGGTTGATCGCCCCCTCCGCGCTCACCGAGCGGATCGTCGCCCGCAAACGGACCATGGACCTGGGCAACCCGGTGCTCGACCAGGCCGTGCTGGCCGACTTCGTCGTACGCGGCGGCTACGACCGGCAGTTGCGGCGATGCCAACGGGCCTACCGGGAACGCCGGGACGCGATGGTGGCCGCACTCGACGAGCACTTCCCCGGGGCGACGGTCAGCGGCATCGCGGCGGGCCTGCACATCATCGCCCGGCTGCCCGCGCGGTACGGCCCCGAGGACGTCCTCCTGGAGCGGGCGGCCGGGGCGGGCATCGCGCTGCGGCCGCTGCGCGACTGCGGAACGGCCCGCTCCGAGGACGGCAGCGTGCCCCTCGTCCTGGGTTACGCCCATCTCGCCCCCGGCGACATCGCCCGAGGGGTCGCGGCGCTGGCGGACGCGTGGCGTTCCGGCGGGTCCGGGAGCGGCTGACCGACCGGCCTCGGCCGGCCGGGACCGGCCGACCCTGACGGCCGGCGGGCGCTGTTCACCCGGGGTTGGGGCTCCGGCCGCCGCAGGGCACTAGGTATGGGGCGGAGACCGGCGCCGGTCCGTGGTCTTCTCGCGGACGGCGCACCACCCGCCGACCTCCCTGGAGGCGCTTTAATGTCCCACCGCCCGCACCGTCCCCGTCCTTCCTCGCCCGGCCGCCGTGCCGTCCTGCGCGGTTCGCTGATCGCCCCGGCGGCCCTCGCCCTCTCGCCCGGCACCGCGTCGGCGGCGCCCGCGCTGCATCTGGCGGGGCGGCCCGAAGCGTCCTGGGGTGTGCAGGTGGGCAGCGTCACCTCCTCGTCGGCGTTGCTGTGGGTGCGCTCGGACCGGCCGGCCCGGATGCTGGTGGAGACCTCGGCCACCGAGTCGTTCCGGCGGGTGCGCCGGTGGTACGGGCCGTCGATCGGCCCCGGAACAGACTTCACCGGCACCACGCCGCTGTACGGGCTGCCGCCGGGCGAGCAGGTGCACTACCGCGTGACGCTCGCCGATCCGCATGATCCGCGCCGAACCGGAAAACCGGTGTACGGGACGTTCCGCACCGCTCCGGCCCGGCGCAGGTCCGGGGTGCGGTTCCTGTGGTCGGGCGATATCGCCGGGCAGGGTTGGGGCATCAACCCGGACATCGGCGGCTACCGGGTGTACGAGGAGATGCGCCGCCTGGACCCGGACTTCTTCCTGTGCAGCGGGGACAGCGTCTACGCGGACGGCCCGCTGGAGGCGAGCGTGACGCTGCCGGACGGCCGGGTCTGGCGCAATGTGATGACCGAGGAGAAGGCGAAGGTCGCCGAGACGCTGGACGAGTACCGGGGGAACTTCCGCTACAACCTGTTCGACCACAACGTCCGCCGCTTCAACGCGCAGGTGCCGTCCGTCGTGCAGTGGGACGACCACGAGGTGCGCAACAACTGGTATCCCGGTCAGATCCTCGACGACGCCCGCTACACCGAGAAGAACGTGGACATCCTCGCGGCGCGCTCCGTGCGGGCCTTCCACGAGTACACCCCGCTCGCGCCCTCGCACGGTTCCGGACGCCCGTCGCGCATGTACCGGGTCGTCCACCACGGCCCGCTGCTGGACGTGTTCGTGCTCGACATGCGGTCGTACCGCAACGCGAACTCCCCCGGGCGGCAGGCCGACGACACGACGGGCATCCTCGGGGCCGAGCAGGCGCGGTGGCTGAAGCGCTCGCTCGCCGCCTCCCGGGCGGAGTGGAAGGCGATCGCCGCCGACATGCCGCTCGGTCTGGTGGTCCCGGACGGCGCCACGGACTTCGAAGCGGTGGCGCAGGGCGACCCGGGGGCGCCGCTCGGGCGGGAGCTCCAGATCGCCGAGCTGCTGCGGTTCATCAAGCACCGCAGGATCACCGGCACCGTGTGGCTGACGGCCGATGTGCACTACACCTCGGCCCAGCACTACGCGCCGGAGCGGGCGGCGTTCAAGGATTTCGCCCCGTTCTGGGAGTTCGTCTCGGGCCCGCTGGCGGCGGGCGGATTCCCGGCCAACGCGCTGGACGGCACCTTCGGCCCGGACCGGGTCTTCGTACGGGCCCCCGACCGGGCCAATGTCTCGCCGATGGAGTCGCCGCAGTATTTCGGCGAGGTGGAGATCGACGGCGACAGTGCGGAGCTGACCGTGCGTCTGCGGGCCGAGGGCGGGTCGGTGCTGTTCACCAAGGTGCTCCGGCCGGGCCGCGTCGGCCAGTGAACGGCTGCACGCCGCCTTTCCGGACCGGAAGGATCAGGAGGTGGCCGGTCTCCGAATGTGGCCGAAAACGACGATAGGCGACCAGATCAACACGTAACCCATCGGTCACAAGGCGTTCGTGATCAGGCAACACCGGTCGTTCACAGTGAGGATATGACTGATGTGACCTCCGCGAAGAGCGCCCGCCGTCCGCACCACTGGCGGCGGGACCTGATCGAACTGGCCGCCCTGTTCACCGCCGTGGCCGTGGCCGACGCGATCGCCAACCTGATCGGACACCAGCCGGACGGGCCCTACCTGCTCGTGGCGTCGGCTGTGGCTCTGGTGGCCACAGCCGCGTTCCACACCTGGTGGGCCCGACGCCACAGCCATGCACCCCCGTCCGATGAGGCGGGCGCCGCGCCGGTCGGGGCCGCCGGCGCGGCGGCGGACAAGGCCGAAAGCAGCGGTGCGGGCCCGATGGCCGGCGCCGAGGAGACCGGGACCACGCTGTGGCGGATGCGGACGACGGTGCTCGACGCCCCGGGCAGCCTGGCCGCCCTGTGCACGGCCCTCGCCGGGCTCCGCGTCGACATCCTCACCCTCCAGACGCACCCGCTCGCCCGGGGGACCGTCGACGAGTTCCTGCTGCGCGCCCCGGCCTCGCTCCCGGCACAGGAGCTGTCCCGGGAGATCGCGGCCGCCGGCGGCGCCTCCACCTGGATCGAGCGGGCGGACGCCCACGATCTGGTCGACACCCCGACCCGGGTGCTGTCGCTGGCCACCCGCACGGCGCTCGACGCGGCCGAGCTGCCGCTCGCCCTGCGCCAGTTGCTCGGCCGGTGCACCATCCACTCGCTGCCCGCCGTCTCCGTCACGGGCCGCGCGACCGGTCATAGCGCTCCGGTCGAGGGCGTGCTGGAGGAGACGGTGATGCGGCTGCGCGACCCGTCCGGCGGGGTGATCTCCGTCGAGCGGCCCTATCTGCCGTTCACACCGACCGAGTTCGCGCGGGCGCGCGCCCTGGTCGAGCTGGACGCCCGGCTCGGTCCGCGCCTGCCGCGCAGCGAGGACGTCCTCACACTGCCCGAGGGCAACGAGATCACCGTGCGGCGCGCGGACCGCTCCGACCTCGCAGCCGCCCGCGCCATGCACGACCGCTGCTCGCAGGAGACCCTCGGCCTGCGCTACCACGGTCCCGTCGCGGACGCCGGCCGCTACCTCGACCATCTGCTGAGCCCCCGTTTCGGCCGCACCCTGGCGGTGCAGACGGCGTCGGGCAAGCTGGTGGCGCTGGGCCACCTCCTCTGGGACGGCGACGAGACCGAGGTCGCCCTGCTCGTCGAGGACGACTGGCAGCGCCGGGGCATCGGCTCCGAGCTGCTCGGCCGCCTGGTCGCCCTCGCCGAGGAGGCGGGCTGCGACAGCGTGTACGCGGTGACGCAGTCCCGCAACACCGGCATGGTGGCGGCGATGCGCGCGCTGGAGCTGCCCCTCGACTACCAGATCGAGGAGGGCACGCTCGTCATCACCGCCCGGCTGACGACTGAAGCGGCCGCTCGGCCGTCCGCGCCGGCGGAACGGGCCCGTCGCTGAGCGCCTGGCACAGATCCGCCCACAGGTCCTCGACGTCCTCCAGGCCGACCGACATCCGCAGCAGCCGGTCGCCGACGCCGGACGCCCGCCGGTCTCCCTCCTCCACGATGCGGTGGCTGATGGAGGCCGGGTGCTGGATCAGCGAGTCCACGCTGCCGAGACTGACGGCGGGCGTGATGAGCCGCACCCCGGAGATCACCCGGTGCGGATCCCCGTACACCTCGAAGGAGACCATCGCGCCGCCGATCCGCGGATAGTGCACCCGGGCGATCCGAGGGTCGGCGGTGAGCCTGCGGACGAGTTCGGCGGCGCTCGCCGAGGCCGCCCGGACGCGTACCGGAAGCGTGGACAGGCCACGCAGCAGAAGATATCCGGCCAGCGGGTGCAGCACTCCGCCGGTGGCGAACCGCACCTGGCGCAGGGTCGCGGCGAACTCCTCGTCGCAGGCGACGACGCCGCCCATGACGTCCCCGTGGCCGCCGAGGTACTTGGTGGCGCTGTGCAGGACGATGCGTGCGCCGTGTTCGACGGGGCGCTGGAGGACGGGGGTGGCGAAGGTGTTGTCGACCAGCAGCGGCACGGTTCCGCAGGCGTGGGCGACGGCCCGGATGTCGATCTCGGCCAGGGTCGGGTTGGCCGGCGTCTCGACCATCACGAGTCCGGTGTCCGGGCGGATGGCGTCGGCGATGCCCGCCGGGTCGGTCCAGGTCACCTCGGTGCCCAGCAGCCCGGCGCCGAGCAGATGGTCGCTGCAGCCGTAGAGCGGGCGGACCGCGACGACATGGCGCAGCCCCTGGCTCGCGCGGGCGAGCAGGACGGCGGTGAGCGCGGCCATCCCACTGGCGAAGGCGACCGCGCTGTCGGTCCCCTCCAGCCGGGCGAGCGCCGTCTCGAAGCGGGCCGTGGTCGGGTTGTCGAGCCGGGCGTAGACCGGCGGCCCGTCGGGGAGGGAGCCGGTGGTGGCGAAGGCGTCGATGCGCATCGCCTCGTCGCGCGAGTCGTAGGAGGGGTAGGTGGTGGACAGGTCGATCGGCGGGGCGTGCACGCCGAGGGAGGCGAGGTCATCGCGTCCGGCGTGCACGGCTTCGGTGGCGAGAGCCCTGGACGGGGTGGGAGCAGGGGGCGTCATCGAGACTTCGTTGTCCATGCCGTCACTCTGAACAGTTACCGGCTCGTAGCGACCATGTCCCGTGCTACGTTCGCCGCATGTCCGATTCCGTCGCTCTGGATCCGGTGGATCTGCAGATTCTGCGGCTGCTGCAGAACGATGCGCGGACCACGTACCGCGAGCTGGCGGCCGAGGTCGGCGTGGCCGCTTCGACCTGTCTGGACCGGGTGGCCCGGCTGCGCCGCAGCGGAGTGATCCTCGGGGACCAGCTGCGCCTCGATCCGGCGAAGCTCGGCCGGGGCCTCCAGGCTCTGCTCCTGGTGCAGGTCCGGCCGCACCGCCGGGAGTTGATCGGGCCGTTCGTCGACCGGATCAGGTCGCTGCCGGAGTCGCGTGCGCTGTTCCATCTCACCGGCCCCGACGACTATCTGGTGCAGGTCGCGGTGGCCGACGCGGCGGATCTGCAGCGGCTGGTCCTGGACGAGTTCACCTCGCGCCGGGAGGTGGCCCGGGTGGACACCCGGCTGATCTTCCAGCAGTGGGAGTGCGGTCCGCTGCTGCCGCCCGCCGCGAACTGACCGGCCGGGTTCGGACACCGGGCGACCCCCGGTGATGACGGAAGGGCCGCCGCCGTACGAGGATGTCCGCATGTCAGACACTTCGAGCAGCGCGCTGCCCCGTCAGGTCGCCGACGCCTACGTCGACGCACTCATCGAACTCGACCCCATCACGGGCACCTATCTGGGTGTGCCCGAAAGCTCGCGCCGGCTGCCCGACTTCTCACCGGCCGGCCAGGAGGCGTCCGCCGACCTCCTCCGCGCGACGCTGCGGAAGCTGGACGCCGCCGAGCAACTGCCCGGTGCGGACAGCGATGCCGAGCGGCGCTGCGGACGGCTCCTGCGGGAGCGGCTGACGGCGGAACTCGCCGTGCACGACGCGGAGGAGGGCCTGCGGGCCGTCTCCAACCTGTCGTCACCCGCCCACAGCATCACCGAGGTCTTCCCCCTCACGCCGACCGCGACGGCCGAGGACTGGGCGGCGGTCATGGAGCGCCTGCGCGCGGTGCCCGCCGCGTACGAGGGGTACCGCGCCTCGCTCGCGCTCGGTCTGGAGCGCAAGCTGTACGGCGGCCCGCGCGCGACCGCCACCTTCGTCGGGCAGCTCACGGAGTGGGGCGGGGAGGGCGAGGGCGAGGGGTTCTTCGCCGATTTCGTCGCGCCGGGACCCGCCTCCCTGCGGGCGGAGCTGGACGAGGCCGCCGGGCAGGCGGCGGCCTCGGTGCTCGCGCTGCGGGACTGGATGCGTGACGTGTACGCCCCGGCGATCGAGGGCGCCCCGGACCCGGTCGGCCGGGAGC
This sequence comes from Streptomyces sp. NPDC058375, assembly GCF_042723425.1. Classification (NCBI taxonomy): domain Bacteria; kingdom Bacillati; phylum Actinomycetota; class Actinomycetes; order Kitasatosporales; family Streptomycetaceae; genus Streptomyces; species Streptomyces sp. NPDC058375. The sequence continues at coordinate 31,257 of NZ_JBHXJG010000051.1, forward strand.
GGTACGCCCGCTGGTCGCGGCTGTACAACGGCACCGATCTGGATCTCGACGAGGCGTACGCGTACGGCTGGTCGGAATACCACCGGCTGCTCGCGGAGATGAAGACCGAGGCCGAGAAGGTGCTGCCCGGGTCCGGCCCCTGGGAGGCGCTCGCCCACCTCGATGTGCACGGCAAGCACATCGAAGGGGTGGACGAGGTCCGCGACTGGCTCCAGGGCCTGATGGACGAGGCGATCGAGGCGCTGGACGGCACGCACTTCGACCTCGCGGAGCGGGTACGGAAGGTGGAGTCCCGGATCGCCCCGCCCGGCGGGGCCGCCGCGCCGTACTACACCAGCCCCTCCGAGGACTTCTCGCGCCCCGGGCGCACCTGGCTGCCCACCATGGGCGAGACCCGTTTCCCGGTGTACGACCTGGTCTCCACCTGGTACCACGAGGGCGTTCCCGGCCACCACCTGCAGCTCGCGCAGTGGACGCACGTCGCCGACACCCTCTCCCGCTACCAGGCGTCGGTCGGCATGGTCAGCGCGAACGCCGAGGGCTGGGCGCTGTACGCGGAGCGGCTGATGGACGAGCTGGGCTTCCTGCCCGACCCGGAACGGCGGCTCGGCTATCTGGACGCCCAGATGATGCGCGCCTGCCGGGTGATCGTCGACATCGGCATGCACCTGGAGCTGGAGATCCCGGCGGACTCCCCCTTCCACCCGGGCGAGCGCTGGACCCCCGATCTGGCCCAGGAGTTCTTCGGCAACCACAGCGGCCGCCCCGCCGACTTCGTGGAGAGCGAGCTGACCCGCTATCTGTCGATGCCGGGCCAGGCCATCGGCTACAAGCTGGGCGAGCGCGCCTGGCTGCTCGGCCGGGAGAACGCGCGCGCCGCGCACGGCGACGCGTTCGACCTGAAGGCCTGGCACATGGCGGCGCTCTCCCAGGGGTCGCTGGGCCTGGACGATCTGGTGGACGAGCTGTCGCGGCTCTGATCCGGTCGGCGACACGTACGGTCCGGAGCCCCCGTCGTTGGAATTGAGGCAGCCTGTCATGAGCGAGCGGAACGGATTCCTGTTCTGCGCCGACCCGTTGAGGTCGTCGCGGCCCGATCCGGAGTTCGCCGGTGAGCTCGCGGCAGCGCGTGCGGCCGGCGGGCGGATCGCGCTGCTCGACCATGACGCGCTGCTCGCGGGGGACGCGGCCGGGGCGGTGGCCCGGGTCGCCCGGGACTCCGGACCGTACTGGTACCGCGGCTGGATGATCCCGGCCGCCCGGTACACGGAACTGGAGGCGACCCTCGGAGCCCGGGGCTGCACCCTGCTCACCGACGCCACCGGCTACCGGCGGGCGCATGAACTCCCTGGCTGGTACGAGGAGTTCGACGGGCTGACGCCGCGCAGCGTCTGGTGCGCCATGGCTCCGGGGGCGCCGCCGCCGTCCGTCGACGAGCTGGCCGGGCTCACGGAGCCGCTGGGGCCGGGGCCCGGCATCGTGAAGGACTTCGTGAAGTCCCGCAAGCACGAGTGGCACGAGGCCTGTTATGTGCCGGAGTTAACGGACCGCAAGCAACTGGCCGCCGTGGTCGACCGGTTCGTGGAGCTGCAAGGCCCCTTCCTCGCGGGGGGCCTGGTGCTGCGGTCCTTCGAGCCGTTCGTCTCGGGCGGCGAGGCGCGGGTGTGGTGGGTGGACGGAGAGGCGGTGCTCGTCACCGCCCACCCGGACACTCCCGACCGGCACCCCGTGCCCGAACTCCCTTCCCTGCGCGAGGCGGTGGGCCGCCTCGGGCTGCGCTGGGTCACCACCGACCTGGCCTTGCGGGAGGACGGGGTGTGGCGGGTGGTGGAGGTCGGCGACGGCCAGGTCAGCGGGCTGCCCGCCGGGGCGGGTGCCGGGGACCTGTTCGCCGCGCTCGCCGTCGCCGGGGTCCGTTGACCTCGTCGACCTCGTCCGCCTGGACGCGGGGGTTCAGCAACCGCAGTCGGCCGCGTCGACCGGAGCGGTCAGCGGATCGGCCGCGCGCCGCTCGCCGCCCTCCCCGGTCTCGTAGGCGAACCCTTCGCGCACCCAGTACTCGAACCCGCCGAGCATCTCCTTGACCCGGTAACCCAGTTGGGCGAGCGTCAGGGCCGCGCGGGTCGCGCCGTTGCAGCCCGGCCCCCAGCAGTACGTGACCACGGGGACGGCCGGGTCCAGCAGCGCCGCCGCTGGTGCGCCTGCGCTACCCGAACGGGAACTACAAGCCGTTCCACGATCTGCTGGAGACCACGCCGGAGATCATCGAGGCCCACCACGTCACCGGCGACGACTGCTTCGTCCTCAAGGTCACGGCCCGCTCGATGAGGCACCTGGAGGAGACCACCGGGCGGATCGGCGCCCTGGGCTCCGTCACCACGAGCGTCGTGTACTCCTCGCCGCTCCCCCGCCGCGCGATCGGCCGCTGAACCGCCCGGAGGGGGCCCGACTCACGCGAGGCGGTGCCGGACCGACGAGCCCTGCCGCTCCTTCACCACTTCGAGCCGGACCGGGATCCGCCGGCGCAGGTCGGCCACATGGCTGACGATGCCCACGCTGCGGTCCCGCTCCCGCAGGGAGTCCAGGACGTCGAGCACCTCGTCCAGCGTCTGGTCGTCCAGGCTGCCGAACCCCTCGTCGATGAAGAGGGTGTCCAGGCGTACGCCGCCGGCCTCCTCGGTCACGACGTCGGCGAGGCCCAGTGCGAGGGCCAGCGAGGCGAAGAACGTCTCCCCGCCGGACAGGGTCGCGGTGTCGCGTTCGCTGCCGGTCCAGGCGTCGACCACATGCAGCCCGAGTCCGGCCCGGCGGCCGCCGGTGCGGGCGTCGGAGTGGACCAGCGTGTAGCGGCCGGAGGACATCCGTTGCAGCCGTGCGGTGGCGGCGGCCGCCACCTGTTCGAGGCGGGCGGCCAGGACGTACGCCTCCAGGCGCATCTTGCGTTCGTTGTCGGCGGAGGTGCCCGCCGCCAGACCCGCGAGCCGGGCGATCCGCTCGTACTCCTGGCGCACCGGGCCCAGCCGCCGGACCTCGTCGGCGGTCTGCCGGGAGAGCCGGGTCAGCTCCCCGCAGCGCTCCTCGGCGGCGGCGAGCGCCGACGACGCCTCGCGCAGCAGCCATTCCGCCGTCTCGAACTCGCCCTGCGCGGAGGCTGGTTCGGCAGGCGGCTGCTCGGCGGCCTCGCGGGCGTCGCGTTC
>NZ_JBHXJG010000052.1:0-34302 GCF_042723425.1 Streptomyces sp. NPDC058375
TTGTTGATGCAGGCGTTGCCGAACGCCGGGTTCAGCGCGCCGATCACGTTGACGGTGTTACCGCAGAGGTTGACCGGAATGTGGATCGGGACCTGCAGGACGTTGCCCGACAGCACGCCCGGGGAACCTGCGGCAATGGCCTCGGCGCCCGAGTCGGCCATGGCCGGCGCGGCGACGCCCATCGCCAGGAACGTACCGGCGGCGACGGCGGCAACCTTGGTGAACTTCACGTTTCTTCCCTTTCCTCGGCGGAGTCCGGTGCGGTCACGACTGTCGTGTCCGCCCGAGCCAGATGCTGATCGCTCACGACTCCGGCGCTGTACTGCGTCTGTCATGCGTAACGATGAACGCCCGGAATCGGAACTGTTCCGCGGGCGAATTCCCGGACAACCGCCCGAATGCCACAAGGCCCGTAGGTTCGCACCGCGGAGAATGCGGACGAGGGCCTCGTGTTCACGTCCCGGGAGAACGGGGAAACAACGGGCCCGAGCCGCTCGGTGGAGGAACGCCGAGGGCCCGGGCCCGAGCAGGGCGGCCGCGGGTCAGTTGTTGCCGACGCCGTTGCCGGAGAGGATCGGGATGTCCTCCAGGATGTGCGACAGGGCCTCGTCACCCTTGGCCTGGGTGGAGTTCTCGGTGCACTGCTGGTTCTGCGGGGAGGACAGGACGTTGATGTCCTGGACCGCGACCGGCACGAGACCGATGAGCGAGCCGACGTTCGCCTTGGCCGGGAGGGCGATGCAGGGCTTGTTCAGCGAGCCCTGGACGAGCCCGAACTGCGGGCTCCAGTCACCGTGGGTCTCGGAGTTGCCGTACGACTGCGAAGCGCCATTGCCGTTGACCGAGGTCGTACCGCCGTCGTTGGCGATGGCCATGGCCTGCGTCGATCCGAGACCGAGGATGGAGGCGGCGACAGCGCCCGTAGCCAGAACCTTCTTGATCACGATTAACCCTTCTCGTACCGGTTGCCCCGCGGCGGAGCCCCCTGGTCAACTCACCACGCGAGGTTAGGTTCCGCCCTTTCACCCGAATGCCGGGCACGAGGAGCGCCCCCTGTTCTTCTCGCTCCGCCCTTCTCGCTCCGTCCTTCTCGCTTCTTCTCGCGCACGGCAGTCTGTTCGTGAAGAAATTGCACACACCCCTCCGGAGCCTTTCGCCCGAACGGGTGGGCGAGAGCCGATCTCCCTGACGCCGCGACACATCGGCAGCGGGCGCTCGTTCGCAGTCAACACCGGCAGGGAGAAGCCCAGTTGAGGGCGAATCGTTTTTCTTGTTCTGCGAACCGGGATGCGCGGGACGCCGAGGCGCCACCCGTTCGGGTGATTACACAATTTCCACGCACCTCCAAGTTTCCCGCATGTGTCTGAGTCGTTATGGCAGTCGTCCAGCGCGCACGTCTTCACCATTTTCACCATGGCTTCCCGCGGGATCCGGCTGTGCAGCGGCTCCGCCCGATGGCTGCCCGTTATCCGCGCGCGAAGCACCCACGCGATGTCCTCGCGAATGTCCTAAGGAAGGGCAAGTAATGCGACAGGTCTTGAACAAAAGCTTGATCGTCATGGCGGCCGCATCGGGCCTCCTGGCGGCGGTGGGCGGCACCGCGCACGCCGACGCGTCGGCCGAGGGGGCGGCCGTCGGTTCGCCGGGGGTCGGTTCGGGCAACACCGTGCAGGCTCCGGTGCACATCCCGGTCAATGTGTGCGGCAACACCGTCAATGTGATCGCCCTGCTGAACCCGGCCTTCGGCAACAAGTGCGTGAACGCCGACGGCCCGAAGCACAACCACCCGCCGGGCAAGCCCCCGGTCGACGAACCGCCGGTCGACGAGCCCCCGGTCGACGAGCCCCCGGTGGACGAGCCGGCGGCCTGGGCGTACATCGTCGCGCGGGGCGGGCGCCGGGCGACGGCCTGCCATCCGGTCGCCGATGTGCAGGCTCCCCGGGTCGCCCGCCCGCCGCTGCTGCTGGCCGGGGACGCGGCCGGGGTGACCAGGCCGCACACCGCCACCGGCGCGGTCAAGGCGCTGCAGGACGCCCTGTGCCTGGAGCGGGTCCTCCGGGAGGGGCCGGATCTCTCCACGGCACTGGAGCGGTACGCGAACGAACGCACCGCGGCGGGGGCCCACTTGGTGGAGCTGGGCCGCCGGATGGGACGCGCCGCCCTGGTCGAGGAGGTCCCCGACTGGCCGGCGATGGGCCAGGACGAGGTGACGTCTGGTTCCGCGGGGTGCTGGCCGGGACGTGGCACTACCCCGACGAGGGGCCCGGGGAGGCCCCCGAACCGGCTGCCGCGACCACGTCGGCGGGCCCGACCGCCTCGGCCGCGCCGGTCGGTCCGATCGTTCCCGCCGCCCCGGCCCCGTCTGCCGCGCCGACCGCGCCGGCCACTCGACGCTCCGACCCGGGCACGGGCCCGGAGGCGATCGTCGTCCGGTGAGGCGGCTCCGCGTGAACTGCCTTCAGTCCGCGATGCGTTCGAAGACGGCCGCGAGGCCCTGGCCGCCGCCGATGCACATCGTCTCCAGTCCGTACCGGGCCTCGCGGCGGTGGAGTTCGCGGGCGAGGGTGGCGAGGATGCGGGCCCCGGTGGCGCCGACCGGGTGGCCCAGCGAGATGCCGGAGCCGTTGACGTTGATCCGCTGTTCGTGGTCCTTATCTCCGAGGCCCAACTCCCGTGTGCAGGCGAGCACCTGGGCGGCGAACGCCTCGTTCAGCTCGATCAGGTCGAGGTCGGCGAGGGTGAGGCCCGCCCGGTCGAGGGCGGTGCGGGTGGCGGCGACGGGGGCGATGCCCATGGTCGCGGCGGGCACCCCGGCGCGGGCGAAGGAGACCAGGCGGACGAGCGGGGTGAGGCCGAGGCGTTCGGCGGTCTCGGCGCTGGTGACCAGGCAGGCGGCGGCCGCGTCGTTCTGACCGCTGGCGTTGCCCGCGGTGACGGTGGCGTCCGGGTCGGACTTCGCCATCATCGGCCGGAGGGAGGCGAGTTGCTCGGCAGTCGTGTCGGGGCGGGGGTGTTCGTCGGCGGTGACCGTCGTCTCGCCCTTGCGGGTGCGTACGGTCACGGGGACGGTCTCCGCGTCGTAGCGTCCCTCGGCGACGGCGTGCGCGGCGCGCTGCTGGGAGCGGAGCGCCAGGGCGTCCTGGTCGGCGCGGCTGATGCCGTACTCCCGGCGCAGGTTCTCCGCCGTCTCGATCATGCCGCCGGGGACCGGGTGGTTGACGCCGCCCGCCGTGACGCGGCCCCGGGCGAGGGCGTCGTGCAGTTGGAGGCCGGGGCCCTTGATGCCCCAGCGGCCGTCGTGGGTGTAGTAGGGGGCGGCGCTCATCACGTCTACGCCGCCGGCGACGACGACGTCGCTGAAGCCGGCCCGGATCTGCATCGCCGCGTCCAGTACCGCCTGGAGACCGGAGCCGCAGCGGCGGTCGATCTGGGAGCCGGTGACCGTGGTGGGCAGTCCGGCGTCCAGGGCGGCGACCCGGCCGATGGCGGGGGCCTCGCTGGTCGGGTAGGCGTGGCCGAGGATCACCTCGTCGACCCGGGCAGGGTCGATGCCGGTGCGGGCGACGATCTCCTCGATGACGCGTGCGGCCAGCGCGGCCGGGGTCTGCTGGGCGAAGGCCCCGCCGAACCGGCCGATGGGGGTGCGCAGGGGTTCGCAGATGACGACGTCGAGCGGCACGGGGGGCCTTTCCTGGGGCGGTGGCGGTACGCGCGGGTCCAGTGACCTTCGCACCGCGCCACTGAGTCGGTCCAATATCGAATGTGCACCGGGTTGAGAGGCTGTGCGTCTCAATCGAGGGTACGCACGGGTGTCGGTAGCGCTTCCTCCGCCACGGCGAGCACCGCACGCAGGGCGGCGGAGGGGTTGTCGGCGCGCCAGGCGAGGGCGGCGCGGAGGCGGATGGGAGGACCGGCGAGGGGCCGGTAGACCAGGCCGTTCTGCTGGATGTGCTGGACGGAGGTGACCGTGAGGGTGACGCCGACCCCGGCGGCGACCAGGGCGAGGATCGTGTACGAGTCGGGGGCCTCCTGGACGACGCGCGGGGGGAACCCGGCGCTCTCGCAGGCCTCGGTCATGGCGTCGCGGACGGTGGAGCCGGAGTTGGCGGGGAAGGAGACGAACGGTTCGCCGGCGAGTACGGCGAGCGGCACGGTCTCCCGCCGGGCGAGCGGGTGGTCAAAGGGCAGGGCGCAGACCAGCTCCTCCTCGTCGATCACCCGGTGGGCGACGCCGGGCCGGGTCACCGGCAGCCGGACGAAGCCGAGGTCGAGCGAGCCGTCGGCGACCCGGGCGAGGGCGGTGTTGGCGTACGTCTGGCCGGTCATGACGAGTTCGAGCCCGGGGTGGGCGACGCGCACGGCGCGGGTGAGCCGGGGCAGCGTCTCGTGGCTGGAGGCCCCGGCGAAGCCGATGGTGACCCGGCCCAACTCGCCGATCCCCGCCGATCTGGCCGCCCGGACGGCGGTGTCCAGGTCGTCCAGGACGGTCCGTACGGGTTCGAGGAAGGTCTCCCCCGCGCTGGTCAGCCGGACCGAGCGGGTGTTGCGGTGGAAGAGCTGGACGCCGAGCTCCTTCTCCAGCTGGCGGATCTGCTGGCTCAGCGGCGGCTGGGCCATCTGGAGCCGCTTGGCGGCCCGGCCGAAGTGCAGCTCCTCGGACACGGCGAGGAATGCGTTGAGATGGCGTAGTTCCATGAAGACGTCTCCCTCGCGTCATTGATATGCCCCCCGTCTTGATCCGACCTTAATTCGGTATTGGACAGCCATCAATGGGCGCTGACACCGTGGGGCCCGCGCATGCGGACGATGAGGAGAACCGTGGACCGGACGGCCGGCAAGGTCATGTCGATGAGGGAGGCCGTCGCCGCCTTCGTCCACGACGGGGGCACCGTGAGCCTCGAAGGGTTCACCCATCTCATCCCGACCGCCGCCGGGCACGAGATCATCCGGCAGGGCCGCCGGGATCTCACGGTCGTCCGGATGACGGCGGACATCGTGGTGGACCAGATGCTGGCCGCCGGATGCGTGACGCGGCTGGTCTCGTCCTTCGTGGGCAACTCGTCGGCCGGTTCGCTCGGTGAGCTGCGGCGGCGCATCGAGCACGCCGATCCCGGGCCGCTGGCGTTCGAGGAGTACAGCCACTACGGGATGGTGTGCAGGTATCTGGCAGGGGCCCAGCGGTTGCCGTTCCATCCGCTGCGCAGTTACGCGGGAAGTGATCTGCCGGCCGTCAATCCCGGTATACGTAAAGTCACTTCGCCCTATCCCGCCGCCGACGGCTCCACCGAGCAGATCTACGTCGTGCCGCCCGTCAACCCGGACGTGACGTTCATCCACGCCCAGCGCGCCGACCGCCGGGGCAACACCCAGATCTGGGGGCTGACGGGCGTCCAGGCCGAGGCTGTGTACGCGGCGGAGAAGGCGGTCGTGGTGGTGGAGGAGCTGGTGGCGGACGAGGTGATCCGCGCGGACCCGAACCGCACCCTCGTCCCCGCCCACGCGGTCGACGCGGTGGTGGTCTGCCCGCGCGGGGCGCACCCGTCGTTCGCGCAGGGCTACTACGACCGGGACAACGCCTTCTACCGGGCCTGGTCGGCGATCAGCAAGGATCCGGAGCGGCTGCGGGGATGGCTGGAGGAGTGGGTGTACGGGACCGCCGACCACGCGGAGTACGTGGCGAAGCTGGGCGAGGAATTCTGGGCGGGGCTCGCGGTCGGCGAGGCGCTGAGCGAGCCGGTGAACTACGGGAGGCGGCTGTGAGCGGGCCCTTGTACGACGGGAGGCGGCTGTGAGCGAGCGGCGTGCGGGGGCCACGCGGCCCGTCACCTCGTCCGAGCTGCTCTCCGTCGTCGCCGCGCGTGAACTGGCGGGCCGACGGACCGTGTTCGCGGGGATCGGGCTGCCGACGCTCGCCGCCGAACTGGCGCGGCTGACCGTCGCTCCGGGCATCGAGGTGGTGTACGAGTCCGGGGTCTGCGGGGCGCACCCCTCCCAGCTGCCGGAGACCATCGCGGACGCCGTCCTGATCACCGGGGCCGAGGCGGTGGTGTCCATGCCCACCCTGTTCGGCTCGGTGCTCCAGGGCGGGCACATCGACGTCGGCTTCCTGGGGGCCGCGCAGATCGACCGGTGGGGCAACCTCAACACCTCGGTGATCGGGGGGTGGGAGCGCCCGTCGGTGCGGCTGCCGGGCTCCGGGGGCGCGGTGGAGGTGATGGCGAACGCCCGGGAGGTCTTCGTCGTGATGCGCCGCCACACCCCGCGCTCCTTCGCGGACGTGCTCGACTTCTGCACGACGCCCGGGCCCGACCGGGCGCTCGCGGACGGCATCCGCCCGCTCGGCGTCGGCGTCACCCGGGTCATCACCGAGTTGGGCGTCCTCGCCCGTGAAGGTGTCGGGGACGAGCTGCGGCTGGTCGCTGTGCATCCCGGGGTCACCGTCGAGCAGGTCCGGGCGGCGACCGGCTGGGAGCTGAAGGCCGCCGACCGGGTCGCGACGACGGACCCGCCCGCCCCTGCGGAGCTGCGGCTCCTGCGCGACGATGTCGACCCGCACCGTGTCTATCTCCGCTGAAAGGGCCGTAACTGCCATGCGTATCAGGATCGTCGGAGCCGGGGCCATGGGCCGGGGCATCGCCCAGTGGGCCGCGAGCGCGGGACACACCGTGGAGCTGGGTGACGTACGGGCCGACGCGGTGAAGGACGCCGTGGAGTTCGTCGCCTCGATGCTGGAGAGGGCGGTCGTCAAGGGCCGGATGTCCGCCGGCGAGCGGGACGCGGCGGTGGCCCGGCTGGTGCCGCTCGCCGAGCCGTGGGCGGCCGGGCCGGACGTGGAGCTGGTGATCGAGGCCGTACGGGAGGACCTGGAGACCAAGGCCGAGGTGTTCGGGAGGCTGGAGGAGGCGCTGCCCGCCTCCGCCGTCTTCGCGACCAACACCTCCTCCCTGTCCGTGACCCGGATCGCGGCGACGCTCCAGGACCCCTCGCGCCTGGCCGGGCTGCACTTCTTCAACCCGGTGCCGCTGATGCGGATCGTGGAGGTGGTGCCGGGGGCGGCGACCCGTCCGGAGATCCCGGCCCTGCTCACCGAGCTGGTGGAGGGGTGCGGGCACCGGGCGGTGACCGTGGCCGACACCCCCGGATTCCTGGTCAACCACGCGGGGCGCGGGCTGGTGACGGAGGCGCTCGCGCTGCTGGAGGAGTCGGTGGCGGACCCGGCGGAGATCGACCGGATCGCGCGGGACGTGCTGGGGCTGCGGATGGGCCCGTTCGAGCTGATGGACCTGACCGGTCTCGATGTGACGGCCGCGGTGATCGACTCGATCTGGGCGGGCTTCCGGTACGAGGACCGGCTGCGCCCGTCCTTCCTCACCCCGAACCGGGTGGTGGCGGGGCTGCACGGCCGGAAGACGGGCCGGGGCTGGTACGCGTACGGGAATGGGGACGGGTCGTCCGGACCCGCGCCGGAGAGCCCGTTCGGCGGGGACGGGGAGCGCCCGGTGTTCCTGGCCTCGGCCGGGCGGGCGGACGTCGCGGCGTACGAGGAGGCGCTGACCGGTTCGCTGGAGGTGGCGGGGGTCCGCTTGGAGCGGGGCGACGGGCCGTCGGACGGGGCCGTGGTGCTGGTGCCGGTGTGGGGGACGTCGGTGGCGGCGGCGATCGCGGAGGGCGGGCTGCCCCGGGAGCGTGCGTTCGGGGTCGAGGTGCTGCCCGCGGCGGGGCGGCGGCGAGTCCTCGCGGTGACGGCCGCCTCCGATCCGGCGGCCGCCCGGGACGCGCGGGCGGTGCTGGCGCGGGGAGCCGAGGACGGGGAGCCGTACGCGGTGTCGGTGGTGCGGGACACCGCGGGGTCGGTCGCGCAGCGGCTGCTGTCCTCCGTCGTGGCGGTCGGCTGCTCGATCGCGGAGCGCTCGCTCGCCGCGCCCGCCGACATCGATCTGGCGGTGACCACGGGGCTCGGTTATCCGGCCGGGCCGCTGGCGTGGGGCGAGCGGATCGGGGCCGTACGGATGCTGGCGCTCCAGCGGGCGCTGCACGCGTCGACCGGCGATCCGCGTCACCGGCCGACCCGGTGGGTCACCGAGCGGGCGGCCCTGGGTCTTGCGCTGACCGATCCGGGGACCTCGCCGGCGGACTGCCTGGAGTGAACCCCGCGGGTGACCGATTCGTACAAGACGGCTATGGCGCCGCGTGTCTACGGTCGGGGCATGACTCCACGACTCGACGCCATCAGCATCATCACCTCCGACCTCGCGGCCTCGCTCGCCTTCTACCGGCGGCTCGGCCTCGACATCCCGGACGGGGCGGAGTCCGCTCCCCATGTAGAGGTGGCCCTGCCGGGCGGGCAGCGGCTGTTGTGGGACACGGAGGAGGTCATCGCCTCGTTCGACCCGGGCTGGGAGCGCCCGGCGGGCGGCGGTGAGCGGGTCGCCCTGGCCTTCGTCTGCGACGGCCCGCGGGAGGTGGACGCGTTGTACGCGGAGCTGGTCGACGCCGGGTACACCGGTCAGATGAAGCCGTGGGACGCGGAGTGGGGGCAGCGCTACGCGGTGGTTCTGGACCCGGACGGCTGCGGGGTGTCGCTGTTCGCGGCCCTGCCCGCCGCGAAGTAGGCCCCGATGGTCATGCCGGCCAGGTCGCGCATCTCCCGGGCGAGGTGCGCCTGGTCGGTGCAGCCCGCCGCGCAAGCCGCTTCGGCGTACGGGAGGCCGGTGCGGATGAGGGCCAGGGCCCGCTGGAGGCGGAGGATCCTCGCCAGCGTCTTGGGGCCGTAGCCGAATGCGGCCAGGGAGCGGCGGTGCAGCTGGCGGGCCCCGAGGCCGACCTCGGCGGCCGTCGACGCGACGGACCTGCCGCGCCGCAGACCATCGGCGACGGCCGCCGTGAGCGGGTCCGGCGGGCCGGTGTCGGCGGCCCGGCCGAGCGCGAAGTCCTCCAGGGCGGTGGCGGGGTCGGCGGCCCGGTCGATCCGCCCGGTGAGCGCCGCGACGGCGGTACGGGGCCAGAGCGCGGCCAGGTCGACCCGGTGGTCGCGCAGCTCGTGCGCCGGTACGCCGAGGAGTACGGGGGCGGTGCCGGGTCCGAACCGGATCGCGGCGCAGGAACCGCGGTTGCGCGGGTCGACCTCGAAGGCGTGGGTGTCGGGCCCGGCGACGACCAGGCGGCCTGCGGTCCAGATCAGGTCCATGCAGCCGTCGGGCAGGACGGACCGGGCGGGCGCTCGCGGGCCGGACGGGACGTCCAGGGTCCAGACGACGGCCCCGTCCAGCCGGGACGGGCGTTCCTGGTACCGCTGGTGCTGCCGGGGCATGGTTCCCACGCTAGCGCGGTCGCCGGTCTCGGCGGTCGGGCGGTCTCAGCGGTCGCGCGGTCTCAGCGGTCGGGCGGTCTCGGCGGTCGGCGGTCTCGGCGGTCAGTAGGAGGGCGGTCCCTCCGGCGACGAGGAGCCCTTCGGCCCCTTCACGTCCTTGGGCTCCTTGGCTTCCTTCGCGTCCCTGGGCTCCTTCTCCCAGGTCGCGTGCAGCCGGGACTTCACGTCGTCGGGCGGCAGGAAACGGGACCAGCGCTCGGGGAACTCGGAGGGCATGTACGCGGGGCCGTCGTCCTCGTCCTCGTCATCGTCGTCGTCCGTGCCGTCGTAGGCGACCGAGCGGGTGCGGGCGACGAACTCGGCGGCCTGCGCGGCCCGGACGCGTTCGGTGGCCTCGCGGGCGGCGGCCGTGGCGAGCGAGGGCCACACCCGGTCGATGGCCGCGTTGACCGCGGCACCGACCAGGACCGCGAAGGCGGAGATGCCGATCCACAGCAGGACGGCGATCGGCGCCGCCAACGAGCCGTAGATGGTCGGGCCTTCGACCGTGTTGGTGAGGTAGATCCGGAGCAGGAAGCTGCCGAGGACCCACATGCCGAGCGCCACCAGCGCCCCGGGTACGTCCTCGATCCAGGGCGAACGCACCGGCACGGACACGTGGTAAAGCGTCGTGAGGAACGCGACGGTCAGCAGCATCACCAGCGGCCAGTACAGGACGGCTATGACCTCGGTGCCCCAGGGCACCAGCTCGACCACCCGGTCCGGGCCGACGACCAGCAGCGGCAGCACGACCGCACCGAGCAGCAGCGCGACGACGTACAGCAGGAAGGCGAGCAGCCGGGTCTTGACGATGCCGCGGTGGCCGTCGAGGCCGTACATGACGGTGATGGTGTCGATGAAGACGTTCACCGCGCGGGAGCCGGACCACAGGGCGATGGCGAAGCCGATGGAGATGACGTCGGGGCGGGCCCCGGTCGTGACGTCGGCGAGCAGCGGTTTGGCGAAGTCGTTGACCCCGCGCTCGGAGAGCACCGTCTGGGCGGCGGAGAGGATGTTGCGCTCGATGGAGGCGACGGTGGTGGTGGTCGTCCACTCGTCGACGTAACCGAGCAGTCCGATCATGCCGAGCAGCAGCGGGGGCAGCGAGAGCAGGGTGAAGAACGCCGCCTCGGCCGCGAGGCCCAGAATGCGGTACTCGATGCACGAGTTGACGGTGTCCTTGAGCAAGTGCCACGCCATACGCCGTTTGGAGACGTTGCGGTAGAGCACTCGCGCCCGGTGGAGCCGGCCCGGGGGCCGCTCGGGTGTTTCCTTTGCTGCCTGCACCTCCTTACCGTATCGGCATGGCAGCCACCACCCACACCGTGTCCAATCAGGTTCCGCCGCTGGTCGGCCATGACGTCTTCGCCGCCGACCGGGTCCTGTCCGAGGCCGTCGAGCGGCACATCGAGCCCGGGGTGCTGCCCGTGGCGCTGGTGGAGCTCGGTGAGCTCGGCCGGGCCGCCGGCTCCGCCCAGGCGCAGGAGTGGGGTGCGCAGGCGAACGCCCATCCGCCCGTCCTACGCACCCATGACCGTTACGGACATCGCGTCGACGAGGTGGAGTTCCATCCGTCCTGGTACCGGCTGCTGAGCCATGCCGTCTCGGCCGGGCTGACGGACGCCTGGGGGCGTCCGGCCGGTCATGTCCGGCGTGCGGCGGGGTTCCTGGTCTGGTCGCAGGCCGAGGCGGGGCACGGCTGCCCGCTGTCGATGACGCACGCCGCGGTGCCCGCGCTGCGGACCGATCCGGCGCTGGCCGCCGAGTGGGAGCCGCTGCTGACCTCGCACACGTACGTGGAGGGGCTGCGGCCTCCGCACGAGAAGGCCGGGGTGCTCTTCGGGATGGGCATGACCGAGAAGCAGGGCGGCACCGACGTACGGTCCAACACGACCCGGGCCGAGCCGCTGGCGGGTGAGGGCGAGTATCTGCTCACCGGGCACAAGTGGTTCTGTTCGGCGCCGATGTCGGACGGCTTCCTGGTGCTGGCGCAGGCACCGGGCGGGCTGAGCTGCTTCCTGGTGCCGCGCGTGCTCCCGGACGGCGCCCGGAACGTGTTCGCGATCCAGCGGCTGAAGGACAAGCTGGGCAACCGGTCGAACGCGTCCGCCGAGGTCGAGTTCGACGGGACCTGGGCCCGCCGGGTCGGCGAGGAGGGGCGCGGGGTGCGCACCATCATCGAGATGGTGGCGGCCACCCGTCTTGACTGCGTGGTGGGTTCGGCGGCGCTGATGCGGCAGGCGGTGGCGCAGGCGGTCCACCACAGCGCGTATCGCGGCGCGTTCGGCGGACTGCTGATCGACAAGCCGCTGATGCGCAACGTCCTGGCGGATCTGGCGCTGGAGTCGGAGGCGGCGACGGTGCTGGCGATGCGGCTGGCGGCGGCGTACGACGCGGACACCGAGGAGGAGCGGGCCTTCCTGCGGCTGGCGCTGCCCGCCGCGAAGTTCTGGGTCACCAAGCGCTGCACCGCCGTGGTGGGCGAGGCGCTGGAGTGCCTGGGCGGCAACGGGTACGTGGAGGAGTCGGGCATGCCCCGGCTGCTGCGCGAGGCGCCGCTCAACTCGATCTGGGAGGGCTCGGGCAATGTGCAGGCGCTCGACCTGCTGCGGGCGCTGCAACGGGAGCCGGGGGCGCTGGACGCGTTCCTGCGGGAGGTCGGCAGGGCGCGGGGCGCGGATCACCGACTGGACGCGGCGATCAAGGGACTGCTGACGGAGCTGGCCGACCTGGAGGGCATCGAGGCGCGGGCGCGGCGGCTGGTCGAGCGGTTCGCGCTGGTGCTCCAGGGGTCGCTGCTGGTGCGGTGGGCTCCGCCGGAGGTGGCCGACGCGTTCTGCGCCTCGCGTCTGGGCGGGGACTCGGGCTCGTCGTTCGGAACGCTGCCGCACAGTCTGGATCTGACCTCGGTGGTGGCACGGGCCCGGCCGGTCGCCCCGTAAGCCCTCACCTGCGGTGGGGCCCTCCCGCGCTCCGGGAGGGCCCCTGCTGCGATCTGCGACCGGCCGGGACTTCTCGTTCTCGCCCGCGCCCCGTTCAGGAGAGGCGCTTGCGGGCGGCCTCGACGGAGTGCGCGACGCTGTCCACGGTCGCGCCCGCCGCGTTCCCCACCTGGTGCACGGTCGCGCCCGCCGCGTTCCCCACCTGGTGGGAGACGGCGTGGGCGCGGTGGGTGAGCGCGTCGGAGGCGTGGCCCGCCGTCCGGCGGGTCCGGTACGCGAGCGAGGGCTTGCCGTGGGTGTCGGCCGCGGCGATCAACAGCCCGCCGAACAGGGACACGTCGGTGAGGAGGTCCGCGCGCCGCGCCCCGGGATCGTCGCCCGCCCGGCCGCCGGCCGCCAGGGCGGACGACACCAGGGTCACCGCGAGGGCGGCGGACGCCAGCCGTGGCGCGCGCCCCAGGGCGAGCAGGACTCCGGCGCCGAGCTGCACCGCGCCCTGGAGGCGTACGAGCTGCTCGGGGTCCTCGGGCAGGAACGGCAACCGCGAGGCGAGTGCGGGAGTTCCGCGCTCGCTCCGGGAGTCCTCCGGAAGGTCGGGGAGGGCGGGATCGCGGACCGCCGCGATCCCGTCACGGATGAATTTCGCGGCCAGCAGGGGCCGGGCGACTCTGCGCAGAACAGCCATGTCGGTCCGTTGCCCCGTCCGGCACGGACCACACCCCTTTCGGAGATGAGCAACGCTCCGGGGCGGCGGCTGATCGGCGGTACGCGAGGTGTCGGACCGAAGGGGCACGGGAACCCGGGTTCCGTCGAGTCGGCGGGGAGCCGAGCCGGCGGAGAGATGAGGAGGACACTGTGGGAGCTTGGCCGGTGCGATGGGCGGGCGCGGCGACCGCCGCCTACGGAGTGGGTGTGCTGGTGCGCCCGGCGCTGATGGCCCGCCCGTGCGGTCTGGACGAGGAGGACGGGTCCGTACCGGCGGCGACCGCGCTGCTGATCCGCGCCGTGGGCGCCCGGGACGCGGCGATCGGGCTCGCCATGCTGGTCGCGAGGGAGGGCTCCGCACTGCGGGCGGCGACCGCGTGCCGGGTCGCGGCCGACCTCTGCGACGCCGCCCTCTTCGGTACGCAGCTCCCCGATCCGGCGGCACGCCGGAAGGCCGCCGCGGTCGCGGGAGGCTGGGGAGCGCTGTGCGCGGCGGCGGGTCTGGCGTCGGAGGGCGTACGGAGGTCCGGCGGGGGCGGCCGGGCGTAGCGGCCGCCGGCGTGCCCGCGGGCGCGGGGCCGGCTCTCGTCCCGGCCCGCCTTCGCCCGGCGGGCGGCGGGCGGCGGGCGGCGGGCGGCGGGGGAAGCGAAGGAGGGTGGTGCTGCGCCGACACGGCACCACCCCCCATGCTTGTGCGACACCGGGCGACCGGGACGGGCCCGGCGCACAGTGTTCCTGCCACTCTCGTACGGACCCGCGGGGCATCGCCAGAGTTGCAAAGGGTTGCAACCATTGTGTGGACTGCACGGCGGCCCGCCCGGGTGAACGGCAGGATGGGCCGGGCCGGGGGGCCGGGAAGCGTTCGGGGGGGGGGAACGGGGACCATGACGGACACAAGTGCGGCGGGGATGGTGCGGGTGACCGGTCAGGGGGCGGACCGCCGGGCGACCCGGTTGCTCCACGGGGCCCGGGAAGCACGGCTGACGGGGGCGCCGTCCGGTGTCGTGCCCCGGGCGGAGATCGACGCCTCCTGGGACCGGGTGGTGCGCAGCGGCATCGACCCCGACCAGTCGCCGGAGAGCGAGCTGCTGGAGGCGGACGAGATCGAGCACCGCCGCCGCAGCACGGCGCTCGGCGAACTGATGCCGTTGCTGCGGGCGGGACTGGCCTCGATCGCGGACGCCGCGCAGCAGATCATGGTGGTGACCGACACCGAGGGCCGGGTGCTGTGGCGGCAGGGAAACACGGGGGTGCTGCGCCGGGCCCACGACATCTGCCTGGAGGAGGGGGCGGCCTGGGCCGAGGCGGCGACCGGGACGAACGCGATCGGGACGGCGCTGGCCGCCCGGATCCCCGTCCAGGTCCACTCGGCCGAGCACTTCATCCGGGCGCTGCACGGCTGGACCTGCGCGGCGGCCCCGGTGCGCGATCCGCGCGACGGGCGGCTGATCGGGATCGTCGACATCAGTGGGCCCGCGTCCACCTTCCATCCGGCGACGCTGGCCCTGGTCGACTCGGTGGCCCGACTCGCCGAGGGCGAGATCCGCACCCTGCATCTGGCGGAGATCGAGCGGCTGCGCGCGGTGGCCGCACCGATCCTGTGCCGGATCGGCGGGCGGGCGCTGGCAGTGGACGTGCACGGGCGGCTGGCGGCGGTGACCGGGATGCCGCCGGTGGACCGGCTCCCGTTACCGAAGTCGATGCGGCCGGGCCCGGTGTGGCTGCCCTCGCTCGGCATGTGCCGGGTCGAGCCGCTGCCGGGCGGCTGGCTGGTGCAGGTGGACGAGGGCGGGGCTCAGGGGGCGCCACGCCGGGTGGTGCTGGACTTGAGCCGGCCCCGGGCGCTCGCCGTGCATCTGACCGGGCCGCTGGGCAGCGTGAAGCAGCGGCTCTCGCCGCGCCACGCGGAGCTGCTGTACGCACTGGCGGTGCACCGGCAGGGGCGGACGGCCTCGGAGCTGGCACAGGACATCTTCGGGGACGCGACCCGGACGGTGACGGTCCGGGCCGAGATCTCCCGGCTGCGGCGTCATCTGGCGGAGGTCCTGGCCCACCGCCCGTACCGCTTCGGGGACGGGGTGGAGGTGGAGGTGATCCACCCGGAGCACGGTGCGGATCTGCTGCCGCACTCCCTGGCGCCGGTGGTGACGGAGGCCCGCGGGGCGGCGCGGGCCACCTGAGCGGGGTCGCCGTACGGGGGCGGGCCCCACCCGGGCCGTTCGAGGCGCGGGCGAGCGGTCCGGAGTCAGGGTCGCCGTGTGCCGACGGAGGTCCAGGACAGGGTTCCCGTGCGCCGACGGAGGCCCAGGACAGGGTTCCCGTGCGCCGACGGAGGCCCAGGACAGGGTCGCCGTGCGCCGGTGTGCGGCTCCATGGTTTTCTGGCCGTCATGAGTGACAACCCGCAGCCCGCAGCGCCGACCACCGAGGTGACCGTCTGGTCGCTGGAGCAGACCTCGCCCGCCGATCTCCGCCCGGCCGTCGAGCCGGAGGGCGATGTCCGCATCGTCCGGTCCGAGGTGGTGCTGCCGGAGTTCAGCCGGTTCCTCTACTCGGCCGTGGGCGGCGACATCCACTGGACCGACCGGCTGGGCCTGACGTACACCCAGTGGGAGGAGGCCCTGCGGCGGCCCGGGGCGGAGACCTGGGTGGCGTACGCGCACGGGACGCCGGCCGGGTACGTCGAGCTGGATCCGCAGGACGACGGCGTGGTCGAGATCATGTACTTCGGGCTGATCCCGGCGTTCCGGGGGCGGCGGATCGGCGGGCACCTCCTCAGTCACGGGGTGGCGCGCGCCTGGGACCTGGCGGAGCGCTGGCCGGAGCGGCCGGAGACGAAGCGGGTGTGGCTGCACACCTGCTCGAAGGACGGCCCGCACGCGATGGACAACTACCTGCGGCGCGGCTTCCGGCTCTTCGACACGAAGACCGAGGTGGAGCCGGACGTGGCCACGCCGGGTCCGTGGCCCGGGGCGTACACCTCCTGACCATCGGGCGTTTTGTCGCCAATGCCGGTGGCGCCTGCCGTGACCGGCGCCACATTGTCCCACCCTTCGAGACCCAGCCGTCCACATAGCGGATAGTGGTGGACTGCCCCAAGATGCGCGTGACACGCTTCCGTCATGTCTGGAACTGGAATTGCCTTGGTGAGTCGACGCCACGTCGACCTCGGCCGCATGTCCAGCGCCATCTGTCCGGCGAGCTGACAGCCCCAGCACCGCCGCTCTTCTCTTACCTCTGACTTCCCTCTGCGCACCGCCGCGCCTCAGCGCGAGTGCGCCGCTCAGAGCCGCCCTCCCGCAGTCCCGAAGGACGTATTGCCATGGCCGCTACCCCGGAACAGCCTGCGACCGCCACGCCCCGCCGCAAGGCCGGACGCCACCGTGGTGAAGGTCAGTGGGCCGTGGGCCACCACACGCCCCTCAATGGGAACGAGCAGTTCAAGAAGGACGACGACGGTCTCAACGTACGGACACGTATTGAGACGATCTACTCCAAGCGCGGCTTCGACTCCATCGACCCGAACGACCTGCGCGGACGCATGCGCTGGTGGGGGCTGTACACCCAGCGCAAGCCCGGCATCGACGGCGGCAAGACGGCCGTGCTGGAGCCGGAGGAGCTGGACGACAAGTTCTTCATGCTGCGCGTCCGGATCGACGGCGGCCGGCTGACCACGCAGCAGCTGCGGGTGATCGGGGAGATCTCGCAGGAGTTCGCGCGCGGCACCGCCGACCTCACCGACCGGCAGAACGTGCAGTACCACTGGATCCGCATCGAGGACGTGCCGGAGATCTGGCGGCGGCTGGAAGAGGTGGGCCTGTCCACCACCGAGGCCTGCGGTGACACGCCCCGCGTGATCCTCGGCTCGCCCGTGGCGGGCATCGCCGAGAACGAGATCATCGACGGCACGCCCGCGATCGACGAGATCCAGCGCCGGTTCATCGGCAACCCCGACTTCTCCAACCTGCCCCGCAAGTTCAAGTCCGCGGTCTCCGGCTCCCCGCACCTGGACGTGGCGCACGAGATCAACGACGTCGCGTTCGTCGGTGTGAACCACCCCGAGCACGGCCCCGGCTTCGACCTCTGGGTCGGCGGCGGCCTCTCCACCAACCCCAAGCTCGGGGTGCGGCTCGGCGCGTGGGTGCCGTTGGACGAGGTGCCGGACGTGTACGGCGGGGTCATCGGGATCTTCCGCGACTACGGCTACCGGCGGCTGCGCACCCGTGCCCGGCTGAAGTTCCTGGTCGCGGACTGGGGTCCGGAGAAGTTCCGCCAGATCCTTCAGGACGAGTACCTGAAGCGGAAGCTGGTCGACGGGCCCGCGCCCGAGCAGCCCGCCCAGACCTGGCGCGACCACCTCGGGGTGCATCGGCAGAAGGACGGCCGCTTCTACGTCGGCTTCGCCGCGCGGGTGGGCCGGGTCGACGGCTCCACGCTCACCAAGATCGCCGAGGTGGCCGAGGAGCACGGCTCCGGCCGGGTGCGGACCACCGCCGAGCAGAAGATGGTCGTGCTGGATGTGGCCGAGGACCAGGTCGACTCCCTGGTCGCCGGCCTGGAGGCGCTGGACCTCAAGGTCACGCCGTCCCCGTTCCGGCGCGGCACGATGGCCTGCACCGGCATCGAGTTCTGCAAGCTGGCGATCGTCGAGACGAAGGCGCGCGGCGCGTCCCTCATCGACGAACTGGAGCGCCGCATCCCGGAGTTCGACCACCCGATCACCATCAACATCAACGGCTGCCCGAACGCCTGCGCCCGTATCCAGGTCGCGGACATCGGTCTCAAGGGCCAGCTGATGCTGGACGAGAACGGTGAGCAGGTCGAGGGCTACCAGGTGCACCTCGGCGGGGCGCTCGGTCTGGAGGCCGGGTTCGGCCGTAAGGTCCGCGGCCTGAAGGTCACCTCCGCCGAACTGCCGGACTACGTCGAGCGGGTGCTCGGCCGCTTCCAGGAGGAGCGCGAGGACGGCGAGCGCTTCGCGACCTGGGCGGCGCGCGCCAGTGCGGAGTCGCTGTCATGAGCGAGCGAGCCGCCCCGTTCTACTGCCCGTACTGCGGCGACGAGGACCTGCGTCCCAACGAGACCGGTCACGGCGCCTGGGAATGTGCTTCCTGCAACCGTGCGTTCCAGCTGAAGTTCCTGGGTCTGCTGGCCCGGGGCGTTCAGCGCAACGACGGTGAAGGGGACGCGATATGACGGACACTCTGCTGAACGGAGAGCTGACCGACGAGGAGCTTCGCGAGCTGGCCGAGCGGGCCGGACGGGAGCTGGAGGACGCCTCCGCCACCGAAATCCTGAAGTGGGCGACCGACACCTTCGGACCGCGCTTCTGCGTCACCTCCTCGATGGAGGACGCCGTGGTCGCGCACCTGGCGTCGCGGGTGCTGCCGGGCGTGGACGTGGTCTTCCTGGACACCGGCTACCACTTCCCGGAGACCATCGGCACCCGGGACGCGGTGGACGCGGTGATGGACGTCAACGTCATCACGATCACCCCCCGGCAGACTGTTGCCGAGCAGGACGCGGAGCACGGCGAGAAGCTGCACGACCGCGACCCCGACCTGTGCTGCGCGCTGCGCAAGGTCAAGCCGTTGGAGGACGGCCTGACCGCGTACGCCGCGTGGGCGACGGGGCTGCGCCGCGACGAGTCGCCGACCCGGGCCAACACCCCCGTCGTCGGCTGGGACGCCAAGCGCCGCAAGGTGAAGGTCTCCCCCATCGCCCGCTGGACCCAGGACGACGTGGACGCCTACGTCGCCGAGCACGGGGTGCTCACCAACCCGCTGCTGATGGACGGTTACGCCTCCGTCGGCTGCGCGCCCTGCACCCGCCGGGTGCTGGAGGGCGAGGACGCACGGGCCGGCCGCTGGGCCGGACGGGGCAAGACCGAATGCGGGCTGCACGGCTGATGACGACTGATCAGGAGAGTTCGATGAGCGTGACGGAGACGGGAGCCACGATCTGGCTGACCGGTCTGCCGAGCGCGGGCAAGACCACCATCGCGTACGAGCTGGCGGGCCGGCTGCGGACCGAGGGCCACAGGGTGGAGGTGCTCGACGGCGACGAGATCCGCGAGTTCCTCTCCGCGGGCCTCGGCTTCTCCCGCGAGGACCGGCACACCAACGTGGCCCGGATCGGCTTCGTCGCCGAACTGCTCGCGGCCAACGGCGTGAAGGTGCTGGTCCCCGTCATCGCCCCGTTCGCCGACAGCCGCGAGGCCGTCCGCAAGCGGCACGCCACCGAGTCCACCACCTACCTGGAGGTGCACGTCGCGACGCCCGTAGAGGTGTGCTCCGTACGCGATGTGAAGGGGCTTTACGCCAAGCAGGCGGCCGGCGAGGTCAGCGGGCTCACCGGGGTCGACGACCCCTACGAGGCCCCCGAATCGCCCGACCTGCGGATCGAGTCGCACCAGCAGACCGTGCAGGAGTCAGCGGCGGCGCTTCACGCGCTGCTCACCGAGAGGGGCCTGGCGTGAGTGCCGTCACCACCACCGTGTCCGAGGACACCGCGAACCCGTACGCGCTCAGCCACCTGGACTCCCTGGAGTCCGAGGCGGTCCACATCTTCCGTGAGGTGGCGGGCGAGTTCGAGCGGCCGGTGATCCTGTTCTCCGGCGGCAAGGACTCGATCGTGATGCTGCACCTGGCGCTCAAGGCGTTCGCGCCCGCGCCGGTGCCGTTCACGCTGCTGCACGTGGACACCGGGCACAACTTCCCCGAGGTCCTCGACTACCGCGACCGCACGGTGAAGAAGCACGGACTGCGGCTGCACGTCGCCTCCGTGCAGGAGTACATCGACGCCGGGAAGCTCCGCGAGCGCCCGGACGGCACCCGCAACCCGCTCCAGACCGTCCCGCTCACCGAGGCGATCCAGCAGCACCGCTTCGACGCCGTGTTCGGCGGCGGTCGGCGCGACGAGGAGAAGGCGCGCGCCAAGGAGCGGGTCTTCTCGCTGCGCGACGAGTTCTCCCAGTGGGATCCGCGCCGCCAGCGCCCCGAGCTGTGGCAGCTGTACAACGGCCGGCACGCCCCCGGCGAGCACGTCCGGGTCTTCCCGATCTCCAACTGGACCGAGCTGGACGTCTGGCAGTACATCGAGCGCGAGGGTATCGAGCTGCCGGAGATCTACTTCGCCCACGAGCGCGAGGTGTTCAGCCGCAACGGCATGTGGCTGACCGCCGGCCACTGGGGCGGGCCCAAGGAGCACGAGGCCGCCGAGACCCGTCTCGTGCGCTACCGCACGGTCGGCGACATGTCCTGCACCGGGGCCGTCGACTCCGACGCCACCACGCTGGACGCCGTGATCACCGAGATCGCCGCCTCCCGGCTCACCGAGCGGGGCGCGACCCGCGCCGACGACAAGATGTCCGAGGCCGCGATGGAAGACCGCAAGCGCGAGGGGTATTTCTAAGATGACCACGACTACCGAGCAGTTGTCGGCCACCACCCTGCTGCGCTTCGCCACCGCCGGGTCGGTCGACGACGGCAAGTCCACCCTGGTGGGCCGTCTGCTGCACGACTCCAAGTCGGTCCTCACCGACCAGCTGGAGGCCGTCGAGCAGGCCTCGCTCAGCCGCGGGCAGGAGGCGCCGGACCTGGCGCTGCTGACCGACGGGCTGCGCGCGGAGCGCGAGCAGGGCATCACCATCGATGTCGCCTACCGCTACTTCGCCACCACCCGGCGGCGGTTCATCCTCGCCGACACCCCGGGCCATGTGCAGTACACCCGGAACATGGTGACCGGCGCCTCCACCGCCGAGCTGGCCGTGGTGCTGGTCGACGCCCGCAACGGCGTCGTCGAGCAGACCCGCCGGCACGCCGCCGTCGCCGCGCTGCTGCGCGTCCCGCACGTGGTGCTGGCGGTCAACAAGATGGACCTGGTCGACTACGCGGAGCCCGTGTTCGCCGCGATAGCCGAGGAGTTCACCGCGTACGCCGCCTCCCTCGGCGTCCCGGAGATCACCGCGATCCCGATCTCGGCGCTGGCCGGGGACAATGTGGTGGAGCCGTCCGCGCACATGGACTGGTACGGCGGGCCGACCGTCCTGGAGCACCTGGAGACCGTGCCGGTCAGCCACGACCTCACCGCCTGCCACGCGCGCTTCCCCGTGCAGTACGTGATCCGCCCGCAGTCCGCCGAGCACCCCGACTACCGGGGGTACGCCGGTCAGATCGCGGCCGGGGTGTTCCGGGTCGGCGAGTCCGTCTCCGTGCTCCCCTCGGGGCGTACGACGACGATCACCGGCATCGACGCGCTCGGCGACAGCGTGGACATCGCCTGGGCCCCGCAGTCGGTGACGCTGCGGCTGGCCGACGACATCGACATCTCGCGCGGCGACCTGATCGCCCCCGCCGTCGACGCCCCGCCGGTCACCCAGGACGTGGAGGCGACCGTCTGCCATGTGGCCGACCAGCCGCTCTCGGTGGGCCAGCGGGTGCTGCTCAAGCACACCACCCGCACGGTCAAGGCGATCGTCAAGGACATCCCGTCCCGGCTGACCCTGGACGACCTGTCCCAGCACCCGGCCCCCGGGCAGCTGGTCGCCAACGACATCGGGCGGGTCGTCGTGCGCACCGCCGAGCCGCTCGCGCTCGACGCGTACGAGGACTCCCGGCGCACCGGCTCGTTCCTGCTGATCGACCCGGCGGACGGTACGACGCTGAGCGCCGGAATGGCGGGCGCCGCGTTCGCCGCGGTCGCCGAAGCCGTCGCGCAGGCCGCCGACGACGACGCCGAGTGGGACTTCTGATGGCCACCGACTTCTTCTCCACCTTCGCGAAGGAGGGCGGCCGCGTGGGCAGCGGCGCCCTCGGGAGCGGGCAGGGCGGGGTCGGGCGATGTGCGGGATGACGTACGCGCACCGCTCGCGCGCCCTCCCGTACCACCAGCACCGTCCGCACCGCCGAAGACCTGCCGACCTTCCGGCCGCGCCCCCCTGACCAGTCAGCGGGACGTGAGACCGGGCCAACGAGAGGAAAGCCTCCCGTGCCTGCCCCCCGTTCCACCGTTCGCCGCGGCCTCGCCGCCGTCGCCGCCCTGCCTCTGCTCGCCCTGGCGGCCACCGCCTGCGGCTACGGCTCCCAGGCCAAGGGCGACGACGCCGGGAAGACGAACGTCTCCGCCGACGGGAAGAAGCTCTCCTCCGACACCGTGAAGATCGGCTACTTCCCGAACCTCACACACGCCACCGCCCTGGTCGGGATCCAGGAAGGCACCATCCAGAAGGAGCTGGGCGGCACCAAGGTCGAGTCGACGACCTTCAACGCGGGCCCGTCCGAGATCGAGGCGCTGAACGCCGGCTCCATCGACATCGGCTTCATCGGCCCCTCCCCCTCCATCAACGGGTACAGCAAGTCCCAGGGCAAGGGGCTGCGGATCATCTCCGGCTCGGCCTCCGGCGGGGTGAAGCTGGTCGTCAACCCGGACAGGATCAAGACCCTGGACGACCTCAAGGGCAAGAAGATCGCCACCCCGCAGCTCGGCAACACCCAGGACGTGGCCTTCCTCAACTGGATCTCCGAGAAGGGCTGGAAGGTCGACGCCCAGAGCGGCAAGGGCGATGTCTCCGTGGTCCGCTCGGACAACAAGGTGACGCCCGACGCCTACAAGTCCGGTGACCTGGACGGGGCTTGGGTGCCCGAGCCGACCGCCTCCAAGCTGGTCTCCGAGGGTGCGAAGGTGCTCCTCGACGAGAAGGACCTGTGGCCGGACAAGAAGTTCGTGATCACGAACATCATCGTGTCGCAGAAGTTCCTCGACGAGCACCCGGACGTGGTCGAGGCGGTGCTGAAGGGTTCGGTCTCCACCAACAAGTGGATCAACGCCAACCCGGACCAGGCCAAGGCGTCCGCCAACAAGGCGCTGGAGACCCTGAGCGGCAAGCCGCTGCCCAAGGAGATCCTCGACCCGGCGTGGGAGTCCATCGAGATCACCGATGACCCGCTGGCCGAGACGCTCAAGGCGCAGGCGGGGCACTCGGTCAAGTCCGGTCTGCTCGAGGAGCCGAACCTCCAGGGCATCTACGACCTGGGCCCGCTGAACAAGATCCTCAAGGCCGAGGGCCTGCCCGAGGTCGCCGATGCCGGTCTCGGCGTCAAGTAGGCCGACCATCCGCAGCAGGACGCAAGGATTCCCAGGAGGTGACGACCATGGCGACCCCTACCCTCACCAAGGCCGAGGACCGTACGACGGTCGAGCACGCAGCCCGTCTCGCGCATGTCTCGAAGTCCTTCGCCGGGCCCACGGGGCAGCAGCTCGTGCTGGACGACATCACCCTCGATGTCGCTCCGGGTGAGTTCGTCACCCTCCTGGGTGCGTCCGGGTGCGGAAAGTCGACGCTGCTCAATCTGGTGGCCGGACTCGACCGCCCGTCGAAGGGGTCCATCGAGACCCCCGGCGGGCGGCCGGCCCTGATGTTCCAGGAGCACGCCCTCTTCCCGTGGCTGACCGCGGGCAAGAACATCGAACTGGCCCTGCGGCTGCGCGGGGTGCCGAAGTCGGAGCGCCGCACCGAGGCGGAGCGGCTGCTCGAACTGGTCCGGCTCGGCGGGGCGTACGGCAAGCGGGTGCACGAGCTGTCCGGCGGTATGCGCCAGCGGGTGGCGATGGCCCGCGCGCTCGCGCAGGACAGCCAACTGCTGCTGATGGACGAGCCGTTCGCGGCACTGGACGCCATCACCCGCGATGTGCTGCACGACGAACTGACCCGGATCTGGCGGGAGACGAACGCCTCGGTCCTCTTCGTCACCCACAACGTGCGCGAGGCCGTACGGCTCGCGCAGCGCGTCGTGCTGCTGTCGTCCCGGCCGGGCCGGATCGCCCGGGAGTGGACCGTCGACATCGAGCAGCCGCGCCGCATCGAGGACACCGCCGTGGCGGAGCTGTCCGTCGAGATCACCGAAGAACTGCGTGGGGAGATCCGCCGACATGGCCAGCACTGACATCACGTCCGACCGGAAACGGCCGGACGGGGCGGCCGCCGGACCGGTCGACAAGAAGCCCGACGACCTGGCGGGTCTGGAGGCCGGCCTCGACGCGCTCGACGCCGTGCAGATCCGCCGCACCCCGGTGCGCGAGGTGCTGCTGCGCAAGGTGCTGCCGCCCGTGGTGGCGGTGGCGCTGGTCCTGGTGGTCTGGGAGCTGCTGGTCCGCGCCCAGGTCACCGAGACGTACAAGCTGCCGCCGCCGTCCGCGGTGTGGGACAGCGCGCGCGAGATGTGGCTGGCGGGCACGCTGCTGGACGTCGTCTGGACCAGCGTCTCGCGCGGTCTGCTCGGCTTCCTGCTCGCGGTCGCCATCGGTACGCCGCTGGGGCTGCTGGTCGCCCGGGTGAAGCTGGTCCGGTCCGCGATCGGCCCGATCCTGTCCGGGCTCCAGTCGCTGCCCTCGGTGGCGTGGGTGGCCCCGGCGGTGATCTGGCTCGGGCTGAACGACCAGATGATGTTCGCGGTGATCCTGCTGGGCGCGGTGCCCTCGATCGCCAACGGCCTGGTCTCCGGCGTCGACCAGGTGCCGCCGCTGTTCCTCCGGGCAGGCCGCACGCTGGGCGCGACCGGACTGCGCGGGACCTGGCACATCGTGCTCCCGGCGGCGCTGCCCGGCTATCTGGCGGGCCTCAAGCAGGGCTGGGCGTTCTCCTGGCGCTCCCTGATGGCCGCCGAGATCATCGCATCGTCCCCCGAACTGGGTCTGGGCCTGGGCCAGTTGCTGGAGAACGGCCGCAGCAACTTCGACATGCCCGGGATCTTCCTGTCGATCCTGCTCATCCTGTTCGTCGGCATCGCCATCGACCTGCTCATCTTCAGTCCGCTGGAGCGGTGGGTGCTGCGCAGCCGCGGTCTCCTCGTCAAGAACTGAGCCCTCCCATGACGCATCCCACGCTCCTCGTCATCGCCCACGGCAGCCGCGACCCGCGGCACGCCGCGACCGTGCACGCGCTCACCGAGCGGGTCCGCGCCGAGCGGCCGGGACTGCGGGTGGAGACGGCGTTCCTGGAGTTCAACGCCCCGTCGGTGCCCCGGGTGCTGGAGCGCCTGGCGGCACAGGGGGCGGACGAGGTCGTCGCCCTCCCCCTCCTGCTGACCCGGGCGTTCCACGCCAAGACCGACATCCCCTCGGTGCTGCGCGAGGCCCGCGCCCGGCTGCCCCGGCTGCACATCCGGCAGGCCGACGTTCTCGGCCCGTCCCCGCTGCTCAACGCCACCCTCGGTCGGCGGCTGCGGGAGGCCGGGGTCCGTCCCGGCGACTCCCCCCGGACCGGGCTCGTCCTGGCCTCGGCGGGATCCACAGACCCGGAGGCGATCGCAGTGATCGCTGAAATCGCGCGGGAGCTGCGGCACACCGGTTGGTGCGCCGTGCGGCCTGCGTTCGCCTCCGCACTCCTTCCCCGCACCGAGGACGCGGTACGGGCGCTGCGCGCCGAGGGCCTGGAGCGGGTGGCAGTGGCCCCGTACGTCATCGCGCCCGGTCGGCTTCCCGACCGCATCGCGGCGGGCGCCGAGGCGGCCGGTGCGGACGTGCTGGCCGATGTCCTGGGCCCGGCCCCGGAGTTGGCGCGGCTGCTGCTGAACCGGTTCGACGAGGCGCGAGTGCCGGTGGGGGCGTCTCTGTCGGCGTGAGCTCCGCGGGCAGCCGCTGTCGGGGCCTCGCGAGCCGGCCACCTGGGCCATCCTCCGCATGCGCGAGCCCGCCCTGCCGGGCGGAGGAGGGCCCGAAGCGAGATAATGAAGGCAGCGCCCTGTAGCAGAGCAGGGCGGCGAAGGTGGTGCGGCATGAGAGATCCGATCGTGGTCGCCGCCGACCAGGGACGCCTGTTTCCCGGCCCGACCGGTGCGCCGATGACGGTGAAGATCGACGGCACGGCGACCGGAGATGCGTACTCGCTCATCGAGTACTCCCACGCTCCAGGTGCGCCGGGGCCCCCTCCTCATGTGCACGAGCACCACGAGGAGGCGTTCCGCGTACTGGCGGGTGAGCTGAGCCTGGACGTCGGCGAACGGACCCTGATGCTCGGGGCGGGTGACTACGCGGTCGTCCCCCGGGGCGCCGTGCACCGACCGTACAACGCCGGCGCGGTCGAGTGCCGGTTCCTGTTCATCACCTCGCCGGCGCTGGACGGGTTCTTCGCGGAGATGGCGGACCTGAACGCCGCAACGGGCGGCAACCCGCCGAGCCGAGCGCTCATGGAACTTGGAGCACGCTGGGACTGCGTGTTCACCGACCTGACCGAGGACGGCAGGGCGGCGACGCGCATGGTCAACGAGCCGCCTCCCGCCTGACGGCCTCGCCGTACCGCCCAGGTTCGGCCAGGACCCGCTGGTGGGGCGCGCAGGGGCGGAGCCGCGGGTCAGGGATGCGGTGCGCCGGTCCGGCTGCCGGACCAGGCGCGCCACAGGGCGGCGTACGGGCCGTCCGCGTCGCGCAGTTCCTCGTGCGGGCCGCTCTCGACGACGCGGCCGGCCTCCAGCACGACGACCCGGTCGGCGGCGACGGCCTGGGTGAGGCGGTGCGCGACGATCAGGGCGGTGCGGCCGGCGAGGGCGGCCTCGGCGGAGCGTTCCAGGACCCGGGCGCCCGCGCTGCCCGCCTCGGCGGTCGCCTCGTCGAGGACGGCGAGGAGGGGGTCGGCCAGGACGAGCCGGGCGAGGGCCAGTTGCTGGGCGCGGGCGGGGTCGAGGCGGTGGCCGCCCTCGCCGACGACGGTGTCGAGCCCGTCCGGGAGCGCCTCGGCCCAGTCGAGGGCGTGCACCGTGGAGAGTGCCGCGCGCAGGTCGGCGTCGGTGGCGTCGGGGCGGGCCAGCCGGAGGTCCTCGGCGAGGGTGCCGGTGAAGACGTGGACCTCCTGGGTGACCAGGACGACGGACGGGTCCTTCCCGCCCGCCGGTGCGGTGACCGTGCCCGCGGTGGGCTGCTGGACGCCGGCGACGATCCGGGCGAGGGTCGACTTCCCGGCCCCGCTGGTCCCGACGAGCGCGACGTGTTCGCCGGGCTTCAGGGTGAGGGAGACCTCGTGCAGCACGGGGCGGCCGGGTCCGTAGGCGTGGCTGACGGCGTGCGCGGTGACGGCGGCGGCAGCTTCGGGGGCGGTGCGCTGATGCGGTAGGTCCTTCTTCTGCGGTACGTGCTTCTCACCCGGTACGCCCGTCGCCTCCGGCTGCTCCGCGAGGTCGGTCACCCCGACCAGCCGGGCCAGTCCGGCCGCCGCCGACTGGGCGTCGTCGAGCAGCACGAGGGCGGCGTTGACGGGCCCGAAGAGGCTGTGGAAGTAGAGGGCGGCCGCCGTGGCCGTACCGATCGACACCGCGCCGTCACGGACCAACCAGAATCCGGCGATCAGTACGGCGGCCAGGCCGATGTACTCGGCGATGTGCAGCCGCCCGTAAAAGCCCAGCACCAGGTTGACGCTGCGCATGGTCAGGTCCACGGCCTTGCGCGAGCGTCCGGCGCTGCGCTCGGTGTGCTGCTCCTCCAGCCGGTGGCCGCGCACGGTCACGGCCCCGCCGATGGTCTCCAGGAGCTGTTGCTGCTGGGCCCCGTTGGCGACCCGCTGGTCGGCGTAGAGGGTGAGGGCCCGGCGTACGTACCAGCGGGCGGTGAGCAGTTGGACGGGGACGGCGAGGAGCGCGGCGAGCAGGAACCGTACGTCGAGCAGGGCCAGCGCGCCGAGGGTGAGGACGATCGCGAGGACGGAGCGGGCCATCTCGGGCAGCGCGGAGCGCACTGCCTCGGAGACCCGGGCTACGTCGCCGGTGACGCGGGCGGTGAGGTCGCCGGCCCCGGCGCGTTCCAGACGGTCGGCGGGGAGGTTCAGGGCGCGTTCGACGAACCGCTCGCGCAGCCGGGCCAGTACGGTCTCGCCGAGCCGGGCGATCCGGGTCAGCCCGAGCGTGGTGGTGAGGCCCTGGACGACGGCGACCGCTACGAGGAGGACGACCGGGAGGGTCAGGTCCCCGGCGGGGCGGCCGTCCGCGACGATGTCGACGATCCGGCCCAGCAGCGGCTGGACGAGGAGGCCGACGGCGGTGGCCGCGACCAGGACGCCGAGGCCGGTGAGGGCGAGGCCCCGGTCGGGGCGGATCAGCGCGCGCAGGGCGGCCCGGGTGCGGGCGGGGGTGGCGATGGGGAGCAGCTCGGCGCTGTCGTCGGCCGTGGGCGAGGGAGTGGTCATGTGAGCACCGCCGTGCGGTAGACGGGATGGTCGCGTACGAGGTCCTCGTGCGGGGCCTCGGCGGTGATCGTGCCGCCGTCGACGAGGACGACGCGGTCGGTGGAGGCGAGGAGCGCGGGGCTGCTGGTGACCAGGACGGTGGTGCGGCCGGCGCGGGCGCGCCGGATTCCGGCGGCGATCCGGGCCTCGGTGGCGGCGTCGACGGCGGTGGTCGGGTCGTGGACGACGAGGACGCTGCGGTCGGCGGCGAGCGCGCGGGCCAGGGCGACCCGCTGGCGCTGGCCGCCGGAGAGCGAGCTGCCGCGCTCGCCGATCCGGCCGCCGGTGCCGTCGGACAGGGCGGAGGCCACCTCGTCGACGGCGGCGGCGTCCATCGCGGCGCGCGGGTCGCTCCCGGCGGGGGCGGCGGCGGTGACGTTCTCCAGGAGAGTGCCGTCGAAGAGCTGGGCGTCGTGCTCGGCGACGAGCAGCGTCGAGCGCAGGGCGGCGGGGGCCAGTTCGGTGAGCGGTACGCCGTCGAGTTCGACGTTGCCCCGCTCCGGGTCGCAGCGGCGGGCCAGGCAGTGCAGCAGGGTGGCGGCGTCGGCCGGGTCGGTGACGACGACGCCGAGGTGTTCGCCGGGGCGCACGGTCAGGTCCAGGGCGTCGAGTCCGGCGTGGCCGAGTCCGTTCAGGCGCAGTTCGCCGGGGGCGGGGGCGGCCGGTTCGGCGGTGCCGCCGGTGGTCTCGCCCGGGGCGGCCAGCACGTCGGCGATCCGGGCGGCGGAGGCGCGGCCCTTGGCGAGTTCGGCGCCGACCCAGGCCAGCACGCTGATCGGTCCGGGCAGGAAGAGGGCGAGGCCGACGGCGGAGACGAGGGCTCCGAGGCCGATGGAGTCGCTGAGGACCAGGCGGCCGCCGACGAGGGCGACGAGCGCGATGAACGAGCCGGTGAGGGTGAGCATCAGGCCGGTCTGGAGGGCGGCGGCGCGGGCTGCGCGCACTTTGACGTCGCGGGAGGCCTGGCTGGTGGCGCGGTAGCGGTCGACGGCGGCGCGCTCGGCCCGCAGGCCCTTGAGCACACGGACCCCGGCGACCAGGTCGGCGGCCACCCCGGAGGCGTGGGCGGCCTGTTCCTGTTCGGCCTCGCTGCGGTGCTCCAGGGGCCGGGCCAGGAAGTGGCCGAGCGCCATCAGGACCGGGGCGCCGATCAGGACGAGGAGCCCGAGGGGCAGGGAGGCGCGGAGCAGGAGCACCGCGCCCGCGACGACACCGACGACCGCGGCGATGCCGAGGGTCAGGGCCATGTTGACGGCTCCGACGCGGCGGGCGTCCTCGGTGGCCACGTTGACCAGCGCCCCGGGTGGCCGGCCCGCCTCGGCGCCGCCGTGCGGGGCGAGGACCCGGCGTACGACGTCGAGGCGCAGGTGGTGGGCGGCCTGTTCGGCGGCGCGTTCACCGGCGCGGGCGCCGAAGCGGAAGCCGAAGGAGAGCAGCGTGTAGACGACGGCGAGGACCACCAGCCAGATGGCCAGCGCTCCCCCGTCGGGGCGGACCACGGCGCGGTCGACGATCAGCCCGATGAGTACGGGGACGAGCGCCTCGCCGATCTGGTGGCAGGCGCCCAGGATCGATCCGAGGACGACGTCCCGGCGCTGTCCCGCGACAGCGCGGTGTATGACCCCGCGCCCGGCTGTGTCAGCCCCCACTTCACCTGCTCCTCAGCATGTTCCCAACAGCGGAGGGGGGATTTCCGGCCACCTGCCTCCAGCCAAACGAAGGCAAGGCTAACTGCTCGTCCCCCAGTGGGGAGCCCCGCCCCCTTTCTCGGGGAACACCGCGCAA
Source organism: Streptomyces sp. NPDC058375 (assembly GCF_042723425.1). Lineage (NCBI taxonomy): Bacteria > Bacillati > Actinomycetota > Actinomycetes > Kitasatosporales > Streptomycetaceae > Streptomyces > Streptomyces sp. NPDC058375. The sequence goes on from NZ_JBHXJG010000052.1 coordinate 29,989, forward strand.
CGGGGGGGCGTGCGCCCCTGGCGGCCCCTCTGTCCGCACGCACGCTTTCTCTTCCATTCCTTCACCGAAGGGTCACAGGTCTCGGTAAGCTCCTGGACGCTGCACTCGCACCATTGAGGGGGACTCCTTATGCATGTCCGTCATGCCCTGACCGCCGCCGCCACCGCCGCTTCGGTCCTCGCACTCGGCCTCGTCGCCGCCGCTCCGGCCCAGGCCGCCGAATACTCCTCGGCCCTGAAGATCAAGGGTGTCCAGTACGACGCCCCCGGGCGCGACTCCAACAAGTGCTCCGGTGGCAACACCAAGAACGAGTACCTGACGCTCAAGAACTACTCGCGCACCGCGACCGTGAACCTCAGGGGTTACGTCGTCAAGGACGCCGCCGGCAACAAGTTCACCTTCCCGGCCACACACAAGCTGCAGCCCGGCGACTACATAAAGCTGCGCGGCAACCGCGGCACCGACTCCGACGCCAAGAACGTCGTCTACCGCCAGAACTGCAACTTCATCTGGAACAACGACAAGGACACGATCTACCTGTACAAGCCCTCCGGCGCCCGTGCCGACGTGCACTCGTACACCAAGAAGTCCAACGACCGCGACGGCAACGGCTACATCACCTACCACGGATGAGCTGCTGACGGCCGGCGGTGCCCCGAAAAGGGTGCCGCCGGGGCAGCCGAGGTTCCGGAAGAGTTCGAACGCTCGCGCTCACGCCTGCTCGTCCCCGTCGGCCTCCTCCTGTTCCAGCAGGACGTGCAGGTGGCGGAGGACGCCCAACTGGGCCTCGTTGTAGAACGTGGTCAGGGCCTGCGTGACGACGGACCGGGTGAGCGTGCCGTTACGGCGGGACGCGGCGTCCAGATCGGTGATGAAGGAGTGGTCCGCCTCCTGGGCCCGGACCTCGGCCGCCAAGTGGGCCGCCAGTCTGCGGCGCACGTCCTCGGGGGCGTCGGCCGGCAGCCGCTCGAACTCTTCGGCGATGTCGTCCCGGGGGCGCGCGTACTGGTCCCGGATGAGGGACATCGCCGTCGGCGTGAGGACGCTCGAATACGCGACCAGGAGGTCCTGCTGGGCCCGGGGGAGGCTCGCTGCGGCGGCGCCGAAGTCCGCGGGCAGGTCGAGCGAGGCCCCGTCCTCCAGGACCGCGGCCAGTTGGCGGCGCATGTGCTGCTGGCGCTCGATGTTCGCGGCGAGTTCGGCGTCCAGGGCGCGCAGGATCTCCTTCGACCGCTCGTCGGCGGCGGCCACCGTGGGGATGTCGGAGAGCGGCACGCCGAGGTCGGTCATCCGGCGGATGCCCATCAGCCGGACCAGATGCCGTACGTCGTACCGCTTGTAGCCGCTCGGGGCGCGCTCCGGCTCCTCCAGCAGCCCCAGCCTGTGATAATGCCGGACAGTCTTGAGCGTCGTGCCCGCGAGTTCCGCCAGCTGACGCGTGCTCCATGTCACGCCCGTCCCTTTCCGAGGTTCCGTGGTCCGTCGCCGGGCGGCTCACGCCCGTCCGGCAGACCCGCCCCGGCGAGGGGCCCTGCCCCTCCCCTGCCCCTGGCCGCCGGATCGATCCCCGGCGTCGTGGGACGTCTCGCGCGCGGCGGGCCTTGACCGTGCCCTTGGGGCACAGAGTGCGATGGGCGCGGCAAACCCACCACCAGCTCATGGGGAGATGCGGATATGACACGAGAACGCGGTATCCGGCGGAGCGCGGCCCTGGCGGTCGCCCTCGGCCTCGGCCTGAGCGGGTCGCTCGTCGCGGGACCGGCGGGCGCGGAGGAGAAGGGGGGGCCCAGCGTACGGTGGGGCGTCTGCCCCGAGGACGTGGCGGCCGAGGCGGCGCCGGTCGTGCTGGAGTGCGGCACCGTGCCCGTGCCGAAGGACTACGCCGACCCCGACGGCGGCCGGATCGAGCTGATGATCTCCCGGCTGGCCAGTACGGACCCCGGCAAGCGGCGTGGCACGCTCATGCTCAACCCGGGCGGCCCCGGCGGCTCCGGCCTGTCTCAGCCCGCCTTCCTGGCGAACCGGGGCATCCCTTCCGAGGTGCTGGACACTTACGACGTGATCGGCATGGATACCCGGGGCATCGGGCGCTCCGCACCGGTGACCTGCGGATTCACCCCGGAGGGCCCGTACTTCGCCAACATCCCGCCGTACGCGGTCGACGACGCGGCGGTCACCACGCGGGCCAAGGTGGTGAAGAAGGTGGCCCGGCAGTGCGCGCAGCGCGACAAGGACGGGGTGCTGCCCCACCTGACCACGGCCAACACCGCCCGTGACCTGGACCGCATCCGGGCCGCGCTCGGCGAGGAGAAGACCAGCTTCCTCGGCTACTCCTACGGCACGGCGCTGGGGGCCGCCTACGCGTCGATGTTCCCCGAGCGCTCCGACCGCATCGTGCTCGACAGCAACATCGGCGACACCCACCTCGACCGCGACGGCATGCGCCGCTACGCACTCGGGGTGGAGCAGACGTTCCCCGACTTCGCCCGGTGGGCGGCCGCCCGCCACGACAGCTACGGCCTCGGACGCACCCCCGCCGAGGTCCGCCGGACCTACTTCGCCCTCGCCGAGCGGCTCGACGAGGAACCGGTCGACGGCTTCGACGGCAACGTGCTGCGCCAACTCACCTTCGCCTACCTGTTCAAGGAGGTGCAGTACGCCAAGCTGGCCCAGCAGTGGCAGGCGCTGAAGAGCGGCGACGCCGAGGCCGTGCGCGCGGCGGACCCGCAGGACGGCGCTGCGGACACCCCGCCGTCCATCGACAACCAGCTCTCCGTCTTCCTCGCTGTGAGCTGCAACGACGTCAAGTGGCCCACGAACGTGGACACCTACCGCAAGGGTGTCGCTAAGGACCGCGCGCGCTACCCGATGTTCGGCGCCGCCACCGCCAACATCACCCCGTGCGCCTTCTGGCCGTACGCACCGGCCGAGGAGCCGGTGGCGATCGACGACGACGGGCCGCGCAGCATCCTGCTCGTCCAGAACCTGCGCGACGTGCCCACCCCGCACGTCGGGGGGAAGCTGCTGCGGCAGAAGTTCGCGGACCGGTCCCGGCTGGTCAGCGTGGACGACAGCGGTCACGGGGTCTATGTGTACGGCGACAACCCCTGCGCGCTGAACACCACCACGCGCTACCTCGTCGACGGGAAGATGCCCAGGAAGGACACGCTCTGCCCGGCGGGCTGAACCGCGCTCACTCCCCGTTCGCGGAGGACCAGCCCGCCGATGGGTCCTCCTCGAACGGGGTCGCCTGGTGGAAGTAGAGCCGCCACCCCTCCGGGGTGAGCCGCCACAGGGAGCTGCGGTGCGCGCGGACCCCCTTGGACTCCGAGTCGAAGGTGAGGTGCACCAGGTCGGGGCAGAGCTGCACCCCCCGCATCCGCGAGGCGGTGAGGGGGCCGGGGCGCGGGGCGTCGTCCGCGGTGAGCGAGGCGATGATCGTCTCCCGGGTCCAGAGCCGGCCGGTGGAGCCGATCTCCCGGAACCCGGGGTGCAGCAGCGAGGCGAGGAGGTCGACGGAGGCCCGTACCGCCGGGTCCAGCAGGCGGAGCTCGCCCTCGATGGCCGCGGCCACGGCGGGCGACGGTTCAGCCACGGGTCATCTCCACGAGTTTCGCCACGGTGTTCCAGTTACGGGCGGTGGCGGTGAGGCCCTTGACGTGGCGGGGGCGTCCCAGCGCGACGGCCAGCTTGGAGCGGCCGAGACCGTCGGGGGCGTACAGGTACAGACAGCGGTCGCCGAGCCGGAACTCCTCCGGCAGGAAGGTTTCCGCCTCCAGGTCCGCGAAGCGGCTCGTGTCCACGGGCCGGTCGAAGTAGATGACGTGGAGCTGCTTGCCCTCCAGGCTCGCGGCGGGGAAGGGGCAGGCGTCGGCGACGGCGGCGAGATAGCCGGCGTCGCGGACGAGGCAGTCGACGGCGAACCCGAACCGCTGGTGCAGGGCGTGCTCCAGGGCGGCGGCCAGCGCGTCCTCGTCGTCGCTGTCGCTCCGGAAGACGGCGTTGCCGCTCTGCAGATGGGTGGCGATGGCGGTGTGTCCCAGTTCGGCGAGCACCGTGCGCAGTTCGGGCATCGGAACCCGCTTGCTGCCGCCCACATTGATCCCCCGCAGCAGCGCCGCGTACATCGTCGTCATGGCCACCCACCCTAAGGGCTGCCTTGTTGTCCCGGGTGGATCAGCGCGCGGCGTCAGGTGCGGTGCGCGGCCCTCGGCCCGTGTGCGGCCGGGCGGCCGGGAAACGGCACAGCCGCCGTGCCCCGTGGGGGAGAGCGCGGCGGCTGTTGTGCGCGGGGCCGGGCGGCGTGGGCATGTG